>CAZQPJ010000085.1:0-9129 GCA_964595105.1 uncultured Bifidobacterium sp. | reverse complement strand
AACTACGTGGTCATCGAGCTGTCGTCGCTGCTGCGCAAGGGCGCCGCACCATCGACGCCGGTGGGCGGCACGACTCAGGCCACTCACATCACCGTTGGCCTCACCTCGACCGGCACCCAACTGCACACCGTCGACTCATCGGTTCTCTACGGATGGAATCATCTGATCGGCACCGGGCTCGCTCAGGATCCGGCGGGCGGCGCTCCGTCATCGGTCGACGTCGACATGCAGGCGGGTGTGTCCTACGTCGGCGGGCAAGGGGTGTTCGAGGGCTTCGCGACCTTCACTTTCGCCGACGGGGCAACGCTGGCAGCCAAGTTCGTCGGCGAAGCCACCATTGGGGGTGGAGCGACCAATTTCAACGCGACGATGGTGGTGCTCGGCGGCATTGGCCGCTTCAGCGGCGCACACGGATCGGGGACGTTCACGGGCTCCCGTACCGCTGCCATCGGATCGCCGGTCGCTCTGGAGATCGACCTTTACCCGACTGCTGCCACGCCGTAGTCACACCAGGACCCCGCCGCTGAACGATGGAAGGGGCCCCGATCGCTCGGAGCCCCTTCCATCACGTGGTCGGGCTGGCGGGATTCGAACCCACGACCTCTTGTCCCCCAGACAAGCGCGCTAACCAAGCTGCGCCACAGCCCGTGGCGGCGAACACCCTACCGACTAGACGAACAACTGCACCACACGCCATGCCAGATAGGCGGCAAGCATCACCATCAGGAGTTTGAAGTGCCACGGCGCCGTGGCGTGCTCCTCGTCGTCTCCTGCAGCGAGCTTCCTCACGTCGACGGTCTTGGCCGTCAGCGGTGCACTCGCCGACACATCACGCCCACACGTGGGGCATGTGCCGTCGTCGTTCATCGCCGACGGGGTCCAGTACCTCGCGCAGTCCTCACACCACGGCATCGGTCACTCGCTCCGCTTGCGGACCTTCAGCTTGATGGGCGTCGAGCCGAACTCGAACGCCTCACGAATCGAGCGCTCCAGGTATCGAAGGTAGGTGCCGGGAAGCTCACGGTTGACGAAGAGCGTGAACGTGGGCGGGTCGGTGGCCCCCTGCAGCGCGTACAGCACGCGGAGACCGTGGCCTGCCGGTTGGCGCTGCTGCGCATCGGCGATCACGCGGTTCACGTCGCGTGTCGGGACCCGGCGGTGGTACTGCTCGATGGCGTCCTGCAACACGGGACGAAGCTTGTGCACGCCTTTGCCCGTGAGCGCCGAGATCTTCAACAGCGGCGCTTCGGCCATGAAGTACAGCTTGCGACGCACCTCGGTCTCGATGTCGGCCCGTTGTTCCGCATCATCGATGAGTTCCCACTTGTTGAGCATCACCACGATGGGACAGCCGGAGGCGTCGACACGCTCGGCAAGACGCTGGTCCTGGCTGGTGACGCCCTCGGTGGCGTCGATCACCAACAGGGCGATGTCGGCGTCGTCGATGGCTCGCAGTGCACGCACCATGCTGTAGTACTCGGCCGAGTCGTCGATGCGGCTGCGACGACGCATTCCTGCGGTGTCGACGAAGACGATGGGCCCGTCGGGCGTGTCGACGAGGGTGTCGATTGCGTCGCGAGTGGTTCCGGCCATGTCGTGAACCACGGAGCGATCCTCACCCACCAGGCGGTTGAACAGGGTGCTCTTGCCCACGTTCGGACGGCCGACAATGGCGACGCGAGGAGGTGCGACGTCACCGGCTTTCCACAGTTGCTCGCCGTGCTCGTCGAGAGGGATCTCCGGCTCGTCGGCATCATTCGTGGAGTCGGAGGGTGGCAGCAGGGCACAGAGCTCGTCGAGCAGGTCACCCGCGCGACGGCCGTGCAAGGCACTCACCGGGACGGGCTCCCCCATGCCCAAGGCCATGAACTCCCACCGGTCGTTCTCGCGGCGGTCGTTGTCGGCCTTGTTCGCCACCACCAGCACGGGCGCCGTGATGCGCCGGAGCCACATCGCCACCGACATGTCGTCGTCAGTGAGGCCGATGGATGCGTCGACGACGAACATCACCACGTCGGCCTCGCGCACGGCAGCCTCCACCTGTCGGCTCACCTTCTCGTCGAGTTCGGTGCCGCCGGGAAGCCAGCCGCCCGTGTCGACGAGGTTGAACTTCGTGCCGAGCCACTCGGCCTCCATCACGTTGCGATCGCGGGTGACGCCGGGACGGTCTTCGACGATCGCAACCTGGCCGCCAACGATGCGGTTGAAGAGTGTGCTCTTCCCCACATTCGGACGACCGACGACGACAACGGTGGGCAGGCTCATGACAGGGTCTCCAGAATGGGCGCACGGAGCGCGCGTCGAAGTGCAGCGCCGTCGGTGGCGACCACCTCGACAGGATGCGGAAGATCGGCGAGTGTCGTGCCGTCGAGGAACCGACCCTCGGACAGGCAGACATCGGGCAGCAGGTAGCGATGGTCGGCGGGCTGGCCACGCATCACCCGTGCAATATCGGAGCCGACCATGAGACCGGTGACCGAGGTGTTGCCGCCGAAGAACTCGTTCGGAACGGGAAGGAGCCGAACGTCGGAACGGCCGAGCGAGGCGATGAGTGGCTCCAGCACGCGGGCTCCGTACACGCCGGTGAGAACCGCAACGGGCGCGTCACGCCGACGTTGGAGCATCACCGTCTGGGTGCTGCCCGTGGAGCCTCGGAGCCCGGTGTCACCGGCGGGGTTGCGCGGAGCGCGGTACCCCTCGGCCGGGGCCCCGTCGACCCAAGCGAAGAAGCCACTCTGCGGACCGGTGACGGTTGCGGCCCTTCCGTTGAACTCTGCCTCGAAGGTTCGCGCCATGCCGATGCCGTCCTCGTGGAGGTTGAAGCCCTCGTAGGCATCGTCGTTCGGGAACGGCCGGTCGGCCATGAGGTAGTACTCGTCGGCGGCGAACACCATCCGGCGGCCGAGCACTCGGAGGAACACCTCTTGCCAGCCGTGCACGGCGTCGAGCATCGCAACTGCCTCGGAGTTCGAGTGCAACCGCATGGCCGTCTCGGTGTTGTAACGACTGAGACCGAGGGGAACCACCGCCACGGAGTGCAACTCGGGGAACTGGTCGAGCACACCGGCCATGGTGCGCTCGAACACCTCGCCGTCGTTCACGCCGGGACACAGCACGATCTGACCACGCACCTCGATGCCGTGATCGAGCAGGGCGCGCAGCCAGCGGAGACTCATGCCACCACGAGGGTTCCGGAGCATCCGGTTGCGGACGTCATGGTCGACTGCGTGAATACTGACGTTCAGGGGCGAGAGGCGTTCGGTGATGACGCGCTCGAGATCGGCCTCCGTGAAACGAGTGAGCGTCGTGAAGTTGCCGTAGAGAAACGACAGGCGGTAGTCGTCATCCTTGAGGTAGAGGCTCTTCCTCAGCCCCTTCGGCAGTTGGTAGATGAAGCAGAACTCGCAGTGGTTGTCGCAGGTTCGCACTCGGTCGAAGATGGCGCTGCTCACCTCGGCACCCAGCGGTTCACCTGCACGCTTGTCGATGTCGATGGTGAGTTCGAGCCCACCGCGCACGATGTCGAGCAGCACCTCCGCGTCGTCGGCAGCGAAACGCCACTCGATGACGTCACGGGGCACCGTGCCGTTGATGGCGGCCACCGTGTCGCCCACCTGCACTCCGGCGCGCGCGGCGGCCGAGCCCGGCGCGACGGCTACGACAGTGGGCAACGACATGTCTGCCACGCTACCGGCGGCCCCTGTGGCAGCGCCGCTAGCCTGCCCGTCGTGACCGTCGACCGGGTGCTCCTCGCCGAACCGCGCGGCTTCTGCGCGGGCGTCGAGATGGCCATCAAGGCGTTGGCGTGGATGGTGCGCACGTTCGATGCCCCGGTGTACTGCTACCACGAGATCGTGCACAACAAGGTGGTCGTCCAGCGGTTCGAATCGCAGGGAGTGGTGTTCGTCGACGACATCGCCGACGTGCCCCCCGGCCGCCCCATCATGTTGTCGGCGCATGGCTCGGCCCCCGATGTGGTGGTGGCGGCGCGTCTGCGAGGTTCCTACGTGGTGGATTCGGTGTGCCCGTTGGTCACCAAGGTGCACCATGAGGTGAAGGTCCGTTCGGGCAAGGGCTACCGGATCGTCTACGTCGGTCATGAGGGCCACGAGGAAGCGGTTGGAACGATGGCCGTGGCACCGAACAGCATCAGCCGGGTCGAGAGTGTCGAAGAGGTCGCGGCACTGCCGGAGTTCAGCGAGCCCGTCGCACTGCTCGCCCAGACCACACTCTCGCATCGCGACTGGAGCGACGTCGCCGTGGCTGTGCGCGAACGCTTCCCGTCCACCTGGTCACCGGGCCGAAGCGATCTCTGCTTCGCCACCACCAACCGGCAGTCAGCCCTGATGGCGATGGCCCCACGTTGTGACGCCATCGTGGTGATCGGCTCGTCGAACTCGTCGAACACCAGGGCTCTCGAGAAACTGGCCGTCGAGGCCGGTTGCCCACAGGTGTTCCGCGTCAACTCCGTCGACGAACTGCCGTCCGGGCTCGTGGGCACTGTCGGCGTCACCGCGGGCGCGTCCGCACCGGAGGAACTCGTGCAATCGATCATCGAGTTCCTCGCTCCAGTGCAGGGCGTGGAGACAGTACGGGTGACCGACGAGGACGAGTACTTCCCTCCACCGCGCAACATTCGCGAGCTGCAGACAGCAATCGGTGTGGCCGCGTCGGCCATGGTGGGAGGCCCGGTCAGCCTCTCGGCGACGCTCGACGACAGGTCGCTGGCAGCCAGTGACGTGCTCGCTGCACTGCACACTCCCTAGGCTTCGCCCGTGCTGTCGCCGACTCTCGCCACCATCCGACTGTTCCTCCACGTCATCGCGGCAGCCGTGTGGGTGGGTGGCCAGATCTCGCTGGCCGGCATCGTGCCGGCCGTGCGCAGGAGCCACCCCACTGCGACCTCCACCATCGCTGCGGCATTCGCCCGCGTGGCGTGGCCCGCCTTCGTGGTGGCTGTCCTCACCGGCGTCTGGATCCTGATGGCGATCGACATCACGTCCTCCAGCTCTGCGTATCAGGCGACGGTTTTGCTGAAGATCGCCCTTGCCATCGCCTCCGGGGTGTTCGCCGGCGTCCACGCTGTGGGACGCACGAAACTCGCCCTCGCCCTGGGCGGGGCACTCGGCGCGTTGTGTGCGGTGCTGGCGATGTTCGTGGGCGTGCTGCTGCACTCCCACGCATGACGGGTCAGTTCCGGGGCACCTTGCTCCAGGGAACATCGCGGTCGACTCGCACGTCGCCCGGAAGTCCGAGCACTCGCTCGCCGAGGATGTTGAGCATCACTTCGGTGGTGCCACCCTCGATGGAATTGGCTCGGCTGCGAAGGAAGGCCTTCTGCGGCGTCGAGAAGTCCATGGTGTGCTCAGGGCGCACCATTTCGTAGCTCCCGTAGAGCATCCCCTCTGCACCGAGCAGGTTCACGAGGCAGGCGAAGATGTCCTTGTTGAGATTCGCCGAGGCCATCTTGCCGATGCTGCCCTCGGGGCCAGGATCGCCCATCTTGCGGTTCTGGTTGGCGCGGATGTTCGTGAGACGCAGCGTCTCGGCACGAATCCAGAGGCGCATCACCTCGTCACGCGTGGCCGGGTCCTTCTGCCAATCGGCCGCCTTCTCCCAGGCCTTCATGAGACTGGCGATCGGACCGGAGCCCTTCTGCGGAATGGCGCCGCCGATCGAGACTCGTTCGTTCATGAGCGTGGTGAGCGACACACGCCAGCCGTCGCCCGGCTGACCGAGCATCTCCTTCTGAGGGATGCGCGTTTCCGTGAAGTAGACCTCGTTGAACTCGGCCTCGCCCGTCATCTGCCGCAGCGGGCGAACCTCCACGGTGGGAGCGTGCATGTCGACGACGAACGCGGTGAGCCCGGCGTGCTTCACTGCCTCCGGCTCGGTGCGCACGACCAGAAGGCCCCATCGCGCGAGGTGGGCGAGCGTGGTCCACACCTTCTGACCGTTGACCACCCATTCGTCGCCGTCACGAACACCACGCGACGAGAGGCCGGCGAAATCGGAGCCGCTTCCCGGCTCGCTGAACAACTGGCACCAGATCTCCTCGCCGGTGAACAGCGGCCGGAGGTAGCGGGCCTTCTGCTCGTCGCTCCCCCACACCGCCACGGTGGGGCCGCACATGCCATGGCCGATCGGATTGCGGGCGACCGGGTTCGGGGCACCCGCAGCGAAGATGCGCTCGTTGATGAGCTTCTGCATCTTGGGGTTCAAGCCGAGGCCGCCGTTGCCCACCGGGAAGTGCACCCATGCGAGGCCCTTGTCGAACTGCGCACCGAGGAACTGGACTGCGCTGACCTCCCTCGGCGGGAACTGGGCGAGCAGTTCGTCGACGAGCGAGTTGACCAGCTGTTCGGCGGAAGTGGTGGCGGTGTCGGTCATGGGAATCCCTTCATGCGATTCGAGGAAACTACAAGCGAGCGGCCCGCTCGCTCCAACCGAGGTCAGCGGCGGCGGAGCACGACACCGTTCGTCGACGCCAGACGCGCAGCCTCGGCATGGCCCGCAGCGGGGTCGAGGCCGAGGGTGACCGCGAGAAACGCCCACACCGTGGCCACCTGGTGCGCAAGCACATCGCGCCACGGGGGCACTCCGGCACCGGACGTTCCCTCGGCCGTCGCCACCAGATAGTCGCGAACGAGGCTCGGAAGGTTCGGCACGTGGTCGACCAGTTCCGCATAGAGCGCGATGTCGCTCGAGGCCTGGTGACCGGCGCCGAGAAGGTCGAGTCGCCACGCTGGGCGACCGGCAGCACCATCCCATGCCCGATCGGCATCGGTGGAGGCGGGCGTGACGGTGTCGGTCTCTCCCACCACGAGCAGGAAGGGTGCGGTCATGCGCGCGAGCAGGCTGTGGCTCATCGACTTCACGTAGGGCTGAAGACCGACGACAGCGCCGATGTCGCCGCGGCCGGGCACACCACGTGCTCCCGCTGATGCGGCAAAGGCTGTGTAGGCCCCGTAGGAGTGGCCGATGAGCGCGATGCGCGTCGCATCGACCGCCGCAGCGACATCGCCCGGTATGAACGGAGAATCCCCTGTGATCGAGTCGAGCAGGAAGTTCGCGTCCGCTACACGGTTCACCTCGTTGGTGCGGTCGTCGGCCTGAGTGCCACCGAGCCAGTCGAGGAGCACATCGCCCGGGTGATCGGGAGCAAGCACCACTGCGCCCCTGGCCGCGAGCGCTTCGCAGAGCAGGGAGTACGAGATCCGGGTACCGGTGCGCCCGTGCGACATCAGTACGAGGGGGAATCGTGCCTGCATCGCCTCAGGGGCGTCGAGCGCCGTGACCCCGCGGAATTCGACCCCGGGAAGCACTTCGTAGACGGAGCGTTCCTGTCCCCCGTCGACCGCTGGATACCAGATCTCCGCTGGGATCCGACGATGGTCACGCGACCCGTCGACGAAGACGACGGAACGACGTCCGATCACCCTGCTCGGCGCCTCGATCGGCGCTCCGCTCTCGATGGCACTCATGCGCGCCCTCCTTCTGCCACGAATCAATTCCAGTGTCGCAGCCAGCGACGGTGCTCCGCCTGCTCGTGCCGCAACTCCGGAAACGCACCGCGCAGGATGGCGAGGGTGCGCAACGCCGACTGGTTGTCGGCCGCCAGGAACGTCTGACGAAGGTTGTTCAGCATTCGCAGCACGATCGCACGGTCGCTCGGGGGTGCGAGGAAGCGGGGATCGAGCGCTGCGCCACTGCCGGTGTTTCTCTGCCAGGCCCGCTCCAGCTCCGACGGCTCGAGCACAGCGTCACCCCGGAAGGGGTCTCCGAAACGGCCTCCGCACTCGATCATGAAATGGCCCGGCAGGCCGACTCCGCGCACGGGCACGCCAAGTCGCCGACCGATCTCGATGGCGCAGACACTGAGCGTGATCGGAATGCCGAGGCCTCGCTGGAGCACACAGTGCAGGTAGGAGTTCCGCGGGTCGCCGTGGTGTGCAGCGTTCCCCGTGAACCGGCCGGTGCCGAACACCGACAGCACCGACTCGAACGTGGGAACGAGCGATGACGCCACCGTGTCGAGCCCACGGCTCACCTCACCGATGTCGACATTCGGCTCGAATGCGACGCCGATCAACCCGGCGAACACGTCGAGATGGGTGGACGGGCTGGGGTGGCGAACCAACGACACGAACTGCTCGGCCGGATCCATGGGGCGACCGTACCGTCGGCTACCTTCCGCAGCATGTATCCCGGCGCTTTCATCGACGTCCATCCCGACAAGCCGGCCGTGGTGATGGGCGGTAGCGGCTTCACGCAGTCGTTCGCCGAGCTGGACGCCGCAGCCAATCGGCTCAGCCACCTGCTCCGATCCGCCGGGGTTCAGCCCGGTGACCACGTGGCGATCTGCATGGAGAACCACGATCGCTACTTCGAGGTGATCTGGGGCTGCCATTACGCAGGTGCGGTGTACACGGCGTGCTCGAGCCGGCTCACCAGCGGTGAGCTGAGCTACATCATCAACGACTGCTCGGCCAAGGTCTTCATCACATCCAAGTACAAGTCGGACCAGGCCTCGGAGATCGTGTCGGCCACTCCGAATGTCGGACTCCGTCTCATGATCGATGGCACGGTGCCGGCATACGAGAGTTACGAGGCCGCCGTCGCCGCACAACCGACCACGCCGCTCGACGAGGAGCGCATCGCCGGAACCGACATGCTCTACTCGAGCGGCACCACCGGCCAGCCGAAGGGAGTGGCACGCCAGTTCGAGGCACGGCCGCTCGAGACCACCGCGAACGGTGTGTCACCCCTGCTCACCATGCTCTTCGGAGCCACGAACGAGAGCGTGTACCTCTCGCCGGCACCCTTCTACCACGCTGCCCCGTTGCGGTTCTGCATGGCCGCACAACAGCTCGGGTGCACCGTGATCGCCATGGAGCACTTCGATCCCGAGTTGTACCTCCAACTCGTGGAACGGCACGGCGCCACGGTCAGCCAGGTCGTTCCCACCATGTTCGTCCGCATGCTGAAGCTGCCCGACGAGGTTCGTGCCCGCTACGACGTGTCGAGTCTGCAGTGCGTCATCCACGCAGCGGCGCCCTGTCCGAAGCACGTGAAGAAGGCCATGACCGCATGGTTCGGCCCCACCATCCCCGAGTACTACGCGGGCAG
>CAZQPJ010000084.1:0-9130 GCA_964595105.1 uncultured Bifidobacterium sp. | reverse complement strand
CCTGGCCCAGCGCCCGGCCGGATCCACCCCACCCCGCACCCCGGCCCAGACCCCACCCCCTGCCCCAGCCCCCCTGGCCCAGACCCCGGCCCGATCCACCCCACCCCGGTTTTGAATGCTGTGGTGACGACTGCCGGAAGCACGGCATTCAGATCCGCGCAGCGGCGGGAGCTCACACAGCGGGAGCTGACCGCAGACGGTGGAGTGGTCAGCGGGAGGGCAGCGGGAGGTCAGCGGGAGGGCAGTGGGAGGGCTGCGGGAGGGGCCGTGGGGTGGTCAGTAGAGTCGGCCGGATGGAGGCGACCCGCGATCGGCTGTTGCGTGAACTCTCTGCGCGGGTGCATTCCGACTGCATCGAGAGCGACCCCGACGTGATCGCTGCCTACTCGCAGGACCGCGCTCTGTTCGAGCGGCCGGGCACCGCCGCCGTGCTGGTGATGCCACGCACCACCGACGAAGTGGTGGCCGCCATCCAAGCCGCCGCGGCGGCGGGTGTACCGGTGGTGACCCGCGGCGCAGGTACCGGACTGTGCGGCGGCGCCAACGCCAGCGACGGCTGCATGATGCTGTCGCTGCATCGCATGAACCGCGTGCTGCACGTCGACGTCGCCAACCGGATGGCCCGAGTGCAGCCGGGCGTTCTGAACGCCGACCTCAAACGCGTGGTGGCGCAGCATGGGCTGTTCTATCCGCCCGACCCTGCGTCGTACGAGATCTCGAGCATCGGTGGCAACGTGGCCACGAACGCCGGTGGGCTGTGCTGTGTTCGCTATGGCGTCACCCGCGACTACGTGGTCGGGCTGGAGGTGGTGCTTGCGTCGGGAGAGGTGATCCGCACCGGCCGCCGCACCATCAAGAGCACCGTCGGTCTCGACCTCACCGGCGTGTTCGTCGGGTCGGAGGGCACACTCGGCATCGTCACGGAGGTGACGGTGAAGCTCATTCCGCCACCCTCACCCCCGTGCACCGCCGTTGCGTTCTTCCCCACGCTGCCCGCCGCGGGCGAGGCCATCCTGCGCATCTTCGAGGACGGCTTCGAGCCGAGCCTGATGGAGATCGTCGACCAGGCGTGCATGCGACAGGTGAACGCCGTGTACGGCATGGGGCTCGACACCGACGCGGCATGTCTGCTGCTCATCCAGAGCAGCGGCGACAAGGCCGAGTGGGCCATCGAGCAGATGGCACGGCGCTGCACGAATGCCGGCGCCACCGAGGTGCATCATGTCACCGACCCGGCCGAGGGCGACATGTTCGTGGAGGTGCGCCGGCGGGTGTGGCCCGCCTTCGAACGACTCGGCAAGGCGATGCTGCCCGAGGACGTCGCCGTGCCGCGTGATCGCTTGGCCGAACTGCTGGCGGGCATCGTGGAGATCGGCGAACGGCACCGGGTCGCCCTGCCCACCATCGGCCACGCGGGCGACGGCAACATGCACCCACTGCTGGTTTTCGACGGAAACGACCCCGACGAAGTGTCGAGGGTGCAACTGGCCTTCGGCGAGATCGTGGCACTGGCGCTGCGACTCGGCGGCACCATCGCTGCCGAGCATGGGGTGGGCACGTTGAAGCGGCGCTTCGTGGAGGACGAGGTCGACCCGGTTCACCTCGCGTGGCAGCGAGCGGTGAAGCACACGTTCGACCCCACCTGCATGCTGAATCCCGGCAAGGCCTACTGACCGACTCGGGGCGCGGGGTGTCGAGTTCGTGCTCCGTCGCCCCCTGACGCCGTTGTTTTGAATGCTGTGGTGCCGGCATCCGGCACCACAGCATTCAGGATGAGGCAGGGGAGGTAGGGGGGTAGGAGGTAAGGGACGGGCAGCGGACCGGGGACAGGCGGCCGGGGCTGCGGGACGGGACAGACGCAACGGGATGGGGCGGGCGACTCAGTAGGTTCAGCGTCATGGAAATCGTGCTCGCCGCGGCCGCCGCTGGCATCTGGGGTGTGGCCGACTTCTGCGGCGGTCGGGCAACCAAGCGGTTGTCGCCGCTGGCCGTCACGTTCGCCGGCCAGGCCATCAGCCTCCTACCGCTCGCCGTGATGCTGCTGGTGCTCGGTGACCCGGCGCCGGGGCTGCACGACTGGGCGTGGGGCGTGGGCGCCGGACTGCTCGGCTTCACCGGCATCACCATGCTCTACCGTGCGCTGTCGAGCGGTTCGATGACCGTGGTGGCACCGCTGACGGGTGTCATTGCCGCCGTGGTGCCGATGATGGCTGGCATCGGCCTCGGCGAACGACCCAGCCTCGTGGCATTCCTCGGGGTCGCCGCGGCGCTCGCCGGCATCGCTCTCGTCACCGGCGCCATCGGCGTACCCCACTCGCCCACCCCCGCCCGGATCGTGCTGACCGCCGCCACCGCCGGTGCCCTCATCGGACTCTCGCTGGTGTGCCTCGACCGCACCAGCACCGAATCAGGCATGTGGCCCACCATGGCGATGCGCCTCGGTACGGTGGTGACCGTGGCCGTCGTCCTCCTCGCGATGCGCCGCCCGAGCGGACTCTCGTTCCGCAACCCGCCGAAGTGGGCATTGCTCGCGGGCGTGCTCGACACCTCGGCGAACGTGCTGTTCCTCATCGCCACCCGCATCGGCCTCTTGTCGCTCGTGTCGGTGATCGCCTCGCTCTACCCGGCCAGCACCATCGTGCTTGCGATGCGGGTCGACCACGAGCGAATCACCCGCAGCCAAGCACTCGGCATGATGCTGGTGGGCGTGGCACTGGTGCTGGTGACGCTGGGACGGTGAGCAAGCCGCCAGCACCGGCCCGCAGTTGCGCACGGTGCAGACCGACCTCCCCCGATCCGGTTCAATGGGGCTCGGATGAACACCCCCGTTCCCTCGTCGACCCAGCAGGTGTCGGCCACGCTGCACCGCATCGCCGAGCTCGACGCGCCCACATCACCGGTTGCGCTGCGGAGCGTGCTCGCCGTGGCGGACGATGCCGTCGCACACGCGGCGACGCTCGATGCCGAGCGGGCCACCGGCCGGGTGCGCGGCCCGTTGCACGGCGTGCCCGTGCTGGTGAAGGACAACATCGAAGCGCTCGGACTGCCGTGCACCGCGGGTTCACTGGCACTCGCCGACCATCCGCCGTTGGCCGATGCCCCACTCGTGGCGCGACTGCGCGCTGCGGGGGCTGTGATCGTCGGTGCCACCAACCTGTCGGAGTGGGCGAACATCAGGTCGGCCCAGTCGAGCAGTGGGTGGTCGGCAGTCGGTGGGCTCACGAAGAACCCGTGGTCGCTCGACAGAAGCGCCGGAGGCTCGTCGAGCGGTAGCGGCGCTGCCGTGGCCGCCGGGCTGACACGCCTCGCCGTGGGCACCGAGACCGACGGTTCCATCGTCTGCCCGGCGTCGCTGAACGGCGTGGTGGGCATCAAACCCACCATTGGCTCCGTACCCGCAGCCCAGGTGGTGCCCATCAGTCACAGCCAGGACGTGCCCGGCCCGCTCGCTGCGACGGTGGCCGAGGCAGCCACCATGCTGAGCGTGCTGGCCGATGTGCCGATGCTCGAGCGCAGCGTCGCACGCGTGGCGGTCGACGGCCTGCGCGTCGGCATCGCCGAGCCCTGGTTCACCGGCCACACCGCCACCGATGCCCTCTTCCACGAGGTCGCAACTCGCATCGGACGACTCGTCGGCAGCCTCACGACGGCGTCGGTGCCCCCGACACCAGCAGAGGTGCAGGGCGACGAATTCACGGTGCTGATGTGCGAACTGCTCGATGATCTCACCGACTATCTCGGTCGTCGTCGGGTGCCGAATCTCCGCACGCTGCACGACGTGATCGCATTCAATGACACACATGCCGACGTCGAGCTCGCTCACTTCGGTCAGGAGTTGTTCCACATGGCGGCGGCCAGCGGCGGCACCGACACCGACACCTACCGCGCCGCCCGCGCCCGTGCCGTCGCATGGGCGCGGAACGACTGCTTCGCCCCTGCATTCGAACACCATGACCTCCTCGTGTCGCCCACGTACGCACCTGCGTGGGTGACCGACTTCACCACCGGCCACCCGAGTGCGGGCGGCAACGTCACGTCGCCGGCAGCCATCGCCGGCTACCCGATCATGTCGCTGCCGATGGGTCTCGTCGGCGGCCTGCCCGTTGGCCTCGCGATCGTGGGCCCACCCCGTTCGGAGGCGTCGATGATCGCTCTCGCACAGGCCATCGAGACCGAACTCGCGCTCGTGAACGATGCAGCGTGGGGCCCGACCTTCACGACCCTTCCCGCCCACTGAGCAACGCGACCACCGCCTCGGCGACCTCACGGTGGTGACACAACACCAACCCGCCTGAACTCGCCACTGCCACACCCTCGTCGACCGAGGAGCACACGGTGTGCGGCAGACGGGACGATCGACCCCACAGCACGTGTGGCACCAGGGCGACAGCCTCGTCGGCCTGCCCGTCGATCACACGAGCCAACACCGGACGACCCTCCACCACCGCAGCAAGCGAACGGTGATGACCCACCGCGATCACCAAGCGATCGCGATGATCTCGCACCACGACCGGATATCGGTTCCAGTCCTTGTCGCGGTCGGCGGACGTGATGCCGGTGAGTTCCCACCGCCCGGTGAGGTAGTAGTCGACATGCTGTCGCAGCACCCACGACTGCGAGGCGTGCAGCAGCCGAGGATCGACCTCGGTGAGATGCACCGGCTGCGCCAACGCTTCCGGGGTGGCACGGCGCCACGCCGGCGGTTCGTGCTTGAGCCGCCCGGCCACCGGCCACGGCACCGCCACCTTCGGCAGGGCGCCGAACGCTGCATCGAGACGCCCGCATCCCCAGAGTCGATCGAGACGGCTGAAATCCTGCACGGTCATACGCGCTCCCTTCCCGGGAACAACGCACACGAAGCAACGG
The DNA here is from genome assembly GCA_964595105.1 of uncultured Bifidobacterium sp. Lineage (GTDB taxonomy): Bacteria > Actinomycetota > Acidimicrobiia > Acidimicrobiales > Ilumatobacteraceae > UBA668. Next base: position 4,264 of record CAZQPJ010000084.1, on the reverse strand, counting down.
GGCGTGACCCGCTCAGTCCTCCGGATACTTGAACGTGCCACCCGCCCAGGCAGGCAGGTACGGCTCCGGGTCGACCGTCCAGCCGTAGGCGCGCACCGCTGCCCGTGGCCTGCGACCGGTGGTGGAACGCCACAGTTCCTGGCGCGTCAACCGGACCTCTCCCATCGGCACCGACGCGCCGTCACCTGCGCCGACCACCCAGTCGTCGCCCTCGGGTGTGACGATGCGCAGCGGCGGGAGGCCGATCTGTTCGAACAGGTCGTCGAACCGCAGTCGGCGGTGTGCGCCGATGACGTCCCACTCCGCCTGTTCGATGGGGCGTTCGTGCCCGCACGCCTCGCGCACGTCGTCCTCGTGAGCGATGACGTCGACCATCGGCATCCGCTGGAACGCCACATCGAGACCCACCGACGAGGGATCGGACACCACACCCATCGCTGCCGGCAGCAGGGCTCGCCACTCCGCCACGAGGTCTGCTCGCGACCGTCCACGCCGACTCTCGACCTGGACGGCGGTCCATGCCGGATCGGCCCATGCGTCGACATTGCCGCTCACGAGGTCGGCACAGACGCCGGTGAGGTGAGCGAGCACATCGATCACCCGCCACGGTGGCGTCGCCGGCACCGGCATGTGGTCGGGAAGGTCGTCGATGAGCGAAACGAATCGGTCGACGCCCGCCGAATAGAGATCACCGGGGTTCATGGGCCGAGCCTAGGCGTCGAGCCGTCAACGGGATTCGAGGCGCTCGATCACCTGCGTCAACGGCTGCAGGCTCGACACGTCACCGGCGGACTCGCGTCGGGCGAACTCCACGATCGCCTCACCGGCGGCAGCCACCAGGCCCAGCATCGGTCGATCCTCGTCCGGCCCTGCAGCAACGAGGTCGTGGAACTCGATGAGGAACGGCGCGTGCTCGTCCTGGAGTCGCTGCAGCAGCCGCGGCCACTCGAACGCCTTCACCACTGCGGCCTCCCGATTGCCCTGCCGCTCCATACCGTGGGCAGTGAACACGGAGCACCGATGCTTCTCCACGAGCGGCCCGAGTGTGGCAAGGGTGAGTTCGTGGATCCGAACCATCAACTGGAGCGCTTCGCGCTGGCGACCTTCGTGCTGCCCGGCGAGCGACGTCCAGTACGCGAGCCCCGAGGCTTCCTCCTCGTAGGCCACGGCGAGCGCAGCGTTGTATGTCGGAAACTTGCGAACTCGGTGCGTCACATAACTCGAATCATCGAAGGGCAACTCATTCTTGCAGTGCGTGGTCGTACGAACGAATTGAGTGAAGAATCAGTGGACCGCCGAGAGCCATTGCTCGAGAAATCGCTCCACCCAGTGCTGAATCTCCGCCTCGTGACGCACGGCGGCATCGAGTTGCGCGGCGAGCGGCTGGATTCCTGGCCGATGATGGAGGTACTCGTTGTCGGGCCACCACCCTTCGATCATGTCGAGCCGTGCGTCGGGGTGGAACTGCACTCCGTACGCCGCCGGGCCGAGGCGGAATGCCTGTACGTCGAACGCCTCGCTCGAGGCGAGCAGCACCCCACCGTGGGGCACGGAGAGGCAGGCCTGATAGTGCGACTGGAACACATGCGTGAGGCCATCGAACAGCTCGGCCCCCGCCGCGGTGGCGCGCAAGGGATAGAAGCCGTACTCGGCCAGGCCATCGTCGCGACCCCCCACCGGACACCCGAATGCAGCGGCCAAGGCCTGCGCACCGAAGCAGATTCCGAGGTACGGCACTCCCTCGACCACCGCTGCCCTGGCCAAGGCGATTTCGGCATCGACGCTCGGGTGGAGGTGCCCCTCGTCGACCGACCAGTGGTGGCCGCTCACCACGATGCCATCGAATTCGCTCGCCCGGTCTGGCAGCGGATCTCCCGCGGGCGGGCACCGCACGGTGACCTCATGCCCCTGGGAACGGAGGACGTCGATGATGCGCGAGTTGGTCCAGGTGGGGTGGTGCACCAGATAAAGAACCCGCGCCATCGGGCGAACCTACCGCAGAGGTCACCGGCTCCGCGGAGGTCAGGGTGCGAAACGACGCACGATGTTCAGGGTGATCCGGTCGACTGCTGGGTCGGAGAGGGCGAACACCCAGTCGGTCGACCCGATGGTCACCACCTCACCGCCACCGTCGAACGGTCGGCAGGTGAGCATCACTGCGTTGCCGTGCCGAACACGGTTCTTCGAGTCGTCGCTCGCATCGCCGTACATGCGTGACGCAACGAAGTCGAGATCGACCTGACTGCCGGGAGTGAACGACACCGAACCGGCGGGATAGTCGTCGGCACCGAGGTTCGACGCAGGCGCCCACCCCACCACCTCGCTGGGCGGCGCTCCGGGTGTGACCGAGACCGGCAAGCCGTAGTCGTCGAACCCCAGCCGGCAGCCAAGCGCCTCGTAGCCCACCACGCCGTACTGCGCGCCGATCATGTCGCCGTAGCGGAGTCCGGTGCCCTCGAACATCCAGTGCCGATCGCGGTAGACCGTGAAGCCGCCCGGCGAACGCGGGGTCGACCACCCGAACCGGCTGTAGAGGCCGAACGCCGAGCCACCACCGAGCAACGCCCACTCGGGCCGGCCCACCAATGGGTCGCACCACATGCCGCTCATGCTGGTTTCGTCGGCGGTTCCCACCACTGGGTCGTCGAGGTGTGCCGAGTACTTGTACGACGTCATGCGACGCCGGGTGTCGTCGAAGCGGACCTGCCAGAACATCGTGTTGCCCGAGAACGTGGCCACGTTGCCACCCGATGCGATGTATCGCTCGAGGCCTGCACGCTGCAGCGCCGACCAGTACTCGTCGTGGCCGGCACCGATGACCAGCGAGTAGCCATCGAGGATCGACGGCGTGCGCGACAGGTCTTCCGACACCGCCACGTCGAGGGCCACACCATTGCGGTCGGCCCACTCGACGAAGCGGCGTTCGTAGGTGTACCAACCGGTGGACGCAACACTGGGTGGATAGCCCAACTCGGTGCGCCAGGCGAGGTAGCGCATGCCGTCGATGTCGGGTTCCTGCCCCGGCAGGCACGGCGGAGATTTGCGATCGTCGTCGTTCGGTGCCGCGGCCCTCATCAGCATGCCGCGCACGAAGGGCCGATCGAAGCTGACGTGATGACCGCCCGTGTAGAGGCTGCGACCACCCCATGCGTTGTATGCGTTGTAGGTATTGGTGGCCAACACCAGCAGCACCTTCGCCGTGGGCCGTGGTGCGCGCACCACGAAGATCGCGTGGCCGACGGAGCGTTCTGGCGTGGCACCGTGCGCCCGCATCGTTACCAGGTACACACCGCTCGGCCACTCGGCGCCCACGGGAACCTGGACGGCCACGGGCCAGCGGCATCCCCACTGGTCGGCATCGTCGGGCGTGGAGTGCGCTACACCACGCAGGCCACGCTGCGCCCACACCACGGCCCCACCGGCGCGAGCCACTTCCACGTCGTAGGTGTCGGTGGTGCATCGGATGTGCAGATCGAGCACCTCGCCCGGCAGCAGGCTCAATGACGACCCGTATCCCTCGATGGCGTCGTAGTGGGTGACGTTGTCCATGGGTTACAGCACTACCACCACGGTGCCCACACCCGTCCACATGAACACCTCGCGCGCTTTCGAGGCCTCGAGCCGGGCACAGCCATGCGACAGGGGCCAGCCGAGATCGGCGACCGACTGCACCTCACGACCGTTCTCCACCGGGATGCCGTGCAGGCCAACCGCACCCCGGAATCCGGCCTGATACCGCACCATGAACCGTGCGGTGCCGCAGCGACGATCGCAGTACCGCATCGTGCCGCTCTTGGAGTACGCGGTGAACAGACCCGGTTGGTCGAGACCCGACTCGGTTCGCACACGGAGACCCGACATGAGGAACGTGTCGACCACGCGACCATCGGCCTCGACGAGCCACACCTGCTGCTGGTCGGAATGGACCACGAGTCGTCGCCCGAAGCCCGAGTTCGCCGGCAGGGGCAGCATTGCGTTGCCGGTGGTGACGGTGACCGAACCAAGTGCGCCCACCGTCGCGCCGTTGGACGCCAGCGCCTCGAACTGGATCGTCACCTTCGTCCCGGGCGGACCCGGCGCTCGGAACCAGAGCGACAGCGGGCCGGGCCCATGATCGGCCAGACCCACCTGCGTGACGACGGCAGGGTTGCGATAGCGAACCTTCACCGTGCCGAACGGCAGCGTTCGCCCGACCACGTGAAACCACCCGGCACTCGCCACGGAGTCGGTGGCCACCTGCAGTTCGGCGCGTCGAACACCGTCG
>CAZQPJ010000083.1:0-9146 GCA_964595105.1 uncultured Bifidobacterium sp. | reverse complement strand
GCTGGTGGAGAACTTCCGCCCGGGCACGCTCGAGCGGCTCGGCCTCGGTCCTGATGTGCTGCACGGCATCAACCCGCGTCTGGTCATCACTCGCGTCACCGGCTTCGGCCAGACCGGCCCCTACGCCAGCCGGCCCGGGTTCGCCACCATTGCCGAGAGCATGTCGGGCATGTCGGCCATCAGCGGCTACCCGGACGGACAACCGCTCCTGCCGCCCATCGCGCTCACCGACGAACTGACCGGCGTGGTGGCGGCGTTCGCCACCATGGTGGCCGTGCACAGCCGTGTGGGTCAGGTGGTCGACGTCAGCCTCCTGGAGAGCATGTTCGCCATGATGAGCCCACTCGTGTCGCTCTACGGACTCACTGGGGTGCAGCAGGACCGGCTCGGGGCCGGCCTTCCCTACACCGTGCCACGGGGCACGTATCAGTGCGCCGACGGCAAATGGGTGGGGTTGTCGGCGTCGAGCGACTCGGTGGCCGCGCGACTGATGCGGCTCCTGGGCGTGGAGGGCGACCCGCGCTTCGTCACCTTCGGCGACCGCATGGAGCATCGTCAGGAACTCGAGACCATCATGGCCGAGTGGTGCCGCACCCGCACCCGAGACGAGGTGGTGGCTGCCTTCACGGAAGCCGAGGCCGCCATCGGGCCGGTGCTCGACATGGCCGACATCGCCACCGACCCGCACTTCGCGGCGCGCAACGCCATCGTCGAACTCGATGGCACACCGATGCAGGGGCTCATCGCGAAGTTGAGCGCCACCCCGGGAGTACTGAAGTGGCACGGTCGGCCGCTCGACGCCGACGGCGATCGGATCCGCGAGAACGGCTGGGAACCGTGAGCGCGAGCGGCACCCAGCGCGCCACCCCGCGCGCCTACATCGCCGGTCCGTTGTTCGACGAGGGCGAGCGCTGGTTCATCGAACAGGTCGACGCCCTCGTCGCCGAGGCCGGGTTCATCACGTTCCTCCCTCACCGCGACAACCCGCCCAAGACCGAGTCCAACAGCGACGAGATCTTCCACAACGACAAGCGCGGCATCGACGAGTGCGACGTGGTGGTGGCCAACCTCAACGGCGTCACCACCGACGACGGTACGGCGTGGGAACTCGGTTACGCCTACGCCAGCGGCAAGCACCTCATCGGCCTGCACACCGACTGGCGCGCGCGTTTCGCCCACGAAGTCGTGAACCTGATGATGCAGTGCTCGCTGCACCGATTGGTGCGCTCGCTCGACGAGTTGCGTGACGCTCTGGCCGAATGGCAGGCGGCTCAGGCCTGAGCCACGCCGATCGGGCAGCTCACGCCGGTGCCACCGATACCGCAGTAGCCGTCGGGGTTCTTCGCCAGATACTGCTGGTGGTAGGGCTCGGCGTAATAGAACTCGTCGAGTGGCTTCACCTCGGTGGTGATGGTGCCGTAGCCCGCCTGGGCGAGCCGTTGCTGGTACATGGCCAGACTGGCTGCCACCTGCGGCTCGTGCGAAGGGTCGGTGGTGTACACCGCACTGCGGTACTGGGTGCCGACATCGTTGCCCTGACGCATGCCCTGCGTGGGGTCGTGGTTCTCCCAGAACACTCGCAGCAACTGCTCGTAGCTCACCTGTGCCGGGTCGAACACCACCAGCACCACTTCGGTGTGGCCGGTGCGGCCGCTGCACGCTTCCTCGTAGGTGGCGTTCGGGGTGTAGCCCCCGGCGTAGCCGACCGCTGTGGTGTACACACCGGGTGTCTGCCAGAACTTGCGCTCGGCGCCCCAGAAGCAGCCGAGACCGAACACCGCGGTCTGCATGCCCTCGGGCCACGGCGGCGTGAGCGGGGCATCGAGCACGAAGTGGCGCTCGGGCACCGGCATGGTCTGGTCGGTGCGACCCGGCAACGCGGCGTCGGGCGACACCATCTCGGTCTTGGTGCGGAACAGCATGTCCAGAGGTTACGACCGAACACGGTGGCTAGCGTGAGCGACGTGCTGATTCGTGACTTCGCCGCTGCCGACATCGAGGCGGCACTGTCGCTCAACAACGCCAGCGTGCCCGACCTCAACGAACTCGACCACGACACCATGGTCCGACTGCTCGCCGTGGCCGACAGCGCCCTCGTGGCCGAGGTGAACGGCCGCTTCGCCGGATTCTGCTGGGTGATGACCCCGGGCCAGCCCTACGACAGCCTCAACTACCGCTGGTTCTCCGAGCGGTACGACCGGTTCGTCTACCTCGACCGCATCACGGTGCTGCCCGAACACCGGGGCGCCGGCGTGGGCCGCGCTCTGTACGGCGCCCTCATCGAGCGTTACCGCGACGCGCAGCCCGTGCTCACCTGCGAGGTGAACCTGCGGCCACGCAACGAGGTGTCACTGCGGTTCCATGCAGCGCTCGGCTTCGTCGAGGTCGGCCAGCAGCACACGGATGGCGGGAAGAAGACCGTCAGCCTCCTCGCACTGGAGTTGTGAGCCGGCCGGGACTGGACTGGCCGGGACTGGACTGGACTGGTCAGTGCTGGTCGGGAGCGAACGCCGGCCACGCAATACCCTGCTCGAACGAACCCACCTTCGACGGTCGGGCCGGCTGCACCGGGCGGTGGTCGCTGATCCAGGCATCGTCGCCCGGTGGCGGAAAGCGCGAATACAGGTAGGCCGACAACACGTAGATCAGTTCCTGGAGGATGTGCGGACGCCGTTCGCCACCGGAGGCATATGCACTGAGCATGCTGAGGATGATGCCGACGATGGTGCGCGACACCACTTCGATCTCGGGGAACGTGATGTTCGGCACGCGCTCGGCGAGCCTCCGGGCGATCGACGACACGAGACCGTCGTACAACATCTGGCCCGCCCGCTGTTCGCCACCGGTGAGGCACAGGGCCACTGCAGCCGGGTTTTGGTCGATGAAGGCGGCCACCGACTCGATGGTGGTCCTGATGGTGAACACCGTTCCGTCACCGGGGCTGGCCTTGTCGAGTGCGAGCAGGTTCTGTGCGCTGCGCAGCACCAGAGCGTCGACCACGGCTTGGATGTCGGGGAACCAGTAGTAGATGCGGCCGATCGACATCGCTGCCGCCTCGGAGAGTTCCTTGGCAGTGAAATCGACCTGGCCTCGCTCGTGGATCAGTTGCTCGGCGGCGTCGAGAATCGAGTCGATCGATTGCTGACTGCGTCGCTGGCGTGGCTCCGTGCGAGTTTCTTGCACTTCTCTAACCTAACAGTCGCTCGCAGCTGCGATTGTTACCGCACAGAGTGAAATTCGACAGCGTGGGATCACCGCCGCCCGATCCCGTAGGGTGACGTCATGCGAGTGGCAGCGGTGCAACACGACATCGTCTGGGGCGACCGGGAGGCCAACTTCCGGCGGTTGGCGCCGATGATCGGAGCGGCGGCGGCGGGTGGCGCCCGATTGGTGCTCCTCAGCGAGACGTTCTCGACCGGCTTCGCGGTCGACGACCCTCACCTCGGTGAGCCGGAGGGCGGTCCGTCGGCCACGTTCCTCAGCGAACAGGCCGCTCTGCACGGCGTGTGGGTGTGCGGCAGTTGCCCGGAGATTCCCGCCGACAGCGACCCGGCCGACCACCGCCCCGCGAACAGTTTCGTGGTGGCAGGGCCCGACGGCACCGTGCACCGCTACCACAAGATCCACCCGTTCACCTTCGGCGGCGAAGACCGGCACTTCCGAGCCGGCGGCCCGTTCACCCAGATCGAGATCGAAGGAGTCCGCATCGCACTGTTCGTCTGCTACGACCTGCGCTTCGCTGATGAGTTCTGGGCATTGGCACCCACCACCGACCTCTACCTCGTGCCCGCCAATTGGCCCGAGCCGCGTCGTTCGCACTGGATGGCGCTGCTGCAGGCGCGGGCCATCGAGAACCAGGCCTACGTGGTGGGCTGCAACCGGGTGGGCGAAGGCGGCGGGCTGCGGTATGTCGGCGACAGCCGCATCGTCGACCCGCTGGGCGAACTACTGGCGACCGGCTCGCAGGGCGAGACCATTCTGTTCGCCGACGTCGAGCCGGCCACCGTGGCGACCGTTCGCGACCGCTTCCGTTTCCTGCCCGACCGCCGCTGAGCCGCGCTCAACCGAGGCGCTTGAGTCGTTCGACCGCCTCATCGAGCACCTCGAGTCGCTTGCAGAACGCGAAGCGCACGATGTGGCGACCCTCGTGCTTGTTCAGGTACAGCACCTCGGTGGGGATGGCCACCACACCGCAGTGCCGCGGCAGCTCACGGCAGAACCGCATGCCGTCGCCGTCAGGCTGCAGTGGGCGGATGTCGACCGTGACGAAGTAGGTGGCGCTGGTCGGGAACACCGTGAATCCTGCATCGACGAGGCCCGGCAACAGCCGGTCGCGTTTGGCCTGCAGGTCGGCGGCGAGCAGCGCGTAGAACTCGTCGGGCAGCCCCAGACCCACGGCGATGGCCGGCTGGAACGGACCCCCGTTCACGTACGTGAGGAATTGCTTTGCGGTGCGCACGGCCCCTACCACGGCTGCCGGCCCGCACACCCAGCCGATCTTCCATCCCGTGGTGTTGAACGTCTTGCCCCCGCTGCTGATCACCAGCGTGCGTTCGCGCATCCCCGGCAACCCCGCCAGGGAAACGTGTTCCACACCGTCGAAGAGCAGGTGCTCGTACACCTCGTCGGTCACCACCAACAGGTCGTGTTCGATGGCGAGATCGGCGATGAGTTGCACGTCGGCGCGGCTGAACACGCGACCGGTCGGGTTGTGAGGCGTGTTGAACAGGATCAGCTTCGTGCGCGGCGTGATGGCTGCCCGGAGTTCGTCGGGGTCGATGGCGTAGTCGGGCGGTCGAATCGTGACGGGCTTGGTGATGGCACCCGCCATGGCGATGCAGGGGGCGTAACTGTCGAACATCGGCTCCAGCACCACCACCTCATCGCCCGTGTCGAGCAACGCCAGCAGCGTGCCGGCCAGTGCCTCGGTGGCACCGGCCGTGACGAGGACCTCCGAATCGGGGTCGTAGTCGAGGCCGTAGAAGCGCCGCTGATGTGCGCTGATTGCCTGACGCAGCACCGGCATGCCGGGCCCCGGCGGGTACTGGTTGAGCCCGCCGTTGATGGCGGCGATCGCGGCGTCGAGCACCTCGCGCGGGCCATCGGTGTCGGGAAAGCCCTGCCCCAGGTTCACGCTGTTGGTGGCCGTCGCGAGTTGCGACATCTCGGCGAAGATGGTGGTGCCGAATCCCTGCAACTTGGCGTTGAGGTGCGGCGTTCGTTGCGAGGGCACGATGGGCAGCGTAGGCGAACCGACTGCCGACGGCGCTAGGTGCGCGACACCTTCACCGAGCCGTCGAGCAGGAAGGCCACCTTCCAGCCCATACCGAGGAAGGAATCACCACGCTGGATCAACGACAGACCATCGCTGAATCCGTGCAGCGGGTTGATGGCGTCGATCACAGGGCCCTTCGCATCGGCGGAGTCACCGCCCACGGTGGGGCTCGTCGGAAGCTCGGTGTCATCGGTGCCGTCGACTGGCTCCACCACCACTTCGTGCACCGACAATCCCTCGTGGGGAAGGTGGTCGTTGAACCGGCCCGGAACCAGTCGTTCGACGGTGATGAAGTGCCGGGAATCGACTGCGACGACCAGGAGGCGCAACCCCGACGAGGAGGTCGAGGGTTCGAGGGTGCGGTGCACCTTGGTCCGAGTGGCGAGCACTGCCGAGGGCGGGAGCCAGCCCGCCATCAACCGGTGGAGCGCGATCGGTTCGGGACCATCCCGACGCGTCGGATCATTCCTGCGCGGCGCCGCACTGTTGCTCATCAGGTCGACCGGGCTGGTGTAGCTACCGTCCTGACCGACGCCACTGTGCGTCCAGCCGAGCGAGTGACCGATCTCGTGCTCGACGAGATCGACCGGAGGGTCGTCACCCCACTCCGGGGCGAAGTCGGCCGCACCGATGTAGACGTACCGACGGGTGAGTGACACCGGAGCGGATGTCCCGTTGGGGGTGGCCTCGCCCGCCGAACCGGTACCGCCCGGCTGACCGGGCGCATGTTCGGCCGTGGCCACCACCAACACTGCCCGTGTGGTGGACCGGGCTCCTTCGATTGCCCTGTCGACGCAGACGGTCGGCTCCTCATCGCGACCGAGCGCCACGGTGCCGCCCGCCACGAATTCCGGCTGGTACAGCCCGCCCGACACCGTCGCGAAGTAGCCGGGCACTCGCTTCGACAGGAGCGCCGCGAGTCGTGCCGGGTCGAACTGGCGGCGCAGCGGAAGTCCGCCGTACATGGGGGACGTGGCATCGGCCGGCACATCGCACACCCACACCTCGAAGGTGTCGGTGCCCGTTGCACGCCACCTTCCCTCCGCCGCGACGGCGATCGCCGAAGCCAGGGGCGGCACCGGTGAGTAGTCGCCCCTGCGGTGAGCCTCCCCGCAGCCCGCCAGCACCGACGACAGGGCGCTCACGGCACACGCGGCGGCCGCCACACGCCAGCGGCGTGGGACCTGGGCCGGGCAGGCTCGCGATTCGAGACTCACCAAAACAATGTACGTGCTGCCGACCGAACCCCCACGTGACACGATGGACGAATGAGCCACCTCGCACTCCGGTCACGTGTCCTCGGCAACCCGGTGGCGCGAGTGGCGCTGTCGCTGTGGTCGTGGCTGGCGCTCGGCATCATCGTGGCGATCTGGGTGCCGCTCACCTTCATGGTGTGGGTGGTCACCATGCCGTTCGACAAGGGTCGCTACTGGACCGGCTTCGTGTTCCGCCGCCTCTGCGTGGTGCACCAGTGGCTGAACCCGATGTGGAAGTTCCGCACGACCGGCATCGAGGTGACCGATCCGCGGCATCCGTACGTGATGGTGAGCAACCACGAGAGCTTCGTCGACATGCTGCTCATCTCTCACCTGCCGTTCGAGATGAAGTGGCTCTCGAAGGAGACCATCATGAAGATTCCCGCCGTGGGCTGGCTGATGCGGATGGCGGGCGATGTGAAACTGGTGCGCGGCAACAAGGACAGCATCGTGGCCGCCATGGCCGAGTGCAGCCGGGTGCTCGACAACAAGGTGAGCGTGTTCCTGTTCCCCGAGGGCACCCGCACACGTGACGGGTCGCTCGGCAACTTCAAGGACGGCGCGTTCCGGCTCGCCATCGAACACCAGGTGCCGATACTGCCGATGGTGGTCGACGGCACCCGTACGGCGCTGGCTGCAGGCGGGTGGTTGATGAACGTCACCGACGCGCAGGTGAAGGTGCTCGAACCGATCCCCACCGATGGGATGACGCTGGCCGACGTGCCCGCGCTGCGCGACCGAGTGCGCACCCTCATCGCCGACGAACTGGCGGCGCTGCGAGCCTGACATGCCGCGCCTGTTCGCCTCCGACGACGACCGCGACCTGGTGAAGGCCGAGCGCGACGTGCGCGCTGCGTTCGAGGGACTCGACCTCGACCTCGGGGCGCTCACGGCGGTCAGCAACATCTTCCGGGCCGCAACTGCGGTGCGCAATCACATGGAGAACGGCGTGCTGGCAGAGCACGACCTGTCGTGGAGCGCCTTCACCACCGTGTTCGTGCTGCGCGTGTGGGGCGAGATGGACGCCCGCTCGCTGGCCGCCGAGGCGGGCGTGACAGCGGCCACCCTCACCGGTGTGATGAAGACCCTCGAGGCACGCGACATGGTGCGCCGCCGCGGCGACCGGGCCGACGGTCGCCGAGTGATGGTGTCGCTCACCGCGAAGGGCCGGAAGGTGGTCGATGGCATCATGCCCGCCTTCAACCGCCACGAGGCGTTGGTGACGCAGGCACTCACCGATGCGGAACTGGTCGACCTGGCGCGCAGCCTGCGCGTCATCCTGCGCACCGTCGACGCCATCGACCTCTGACCCGGACCGCCAGCCCGGACCACCCGTTCAGCGAGCGCTCGACGCCTCGCGCACCAGCCACAGGAATGCCGGGTCGACCTGATCGCTCAGCATCTCGGGGTGCCACTGCACGGCGAACACCTCGGGCCTGCCCGCCACCTCGAACGCCTCCACCACACCGTCGTCGGTTCGGCCCGTCACCACCACGCCGGCACCGATGCGGCCCACCGCCTGATGGTGGAGGCTGTTCGTGGGGATGCTGGCGCCGTACAACTCGGCAGCACGACTACCGGGCGACACTTTCACGGTGTGGCAACGCTCGATGCGGGGCGTGTCCCAGGCGGCGTGCTCGGGCAGGTCGAGGTGCTGCACCAGCGAACCGCCGAGGGCGATGTTCAGCAGTTGGGCGCCACGGCACACGCACAGCATCGGCAGACGGGCATCGAGCGCGGCGCGAATGAGTTCGAGTTCCCACAGGTCACGCCCGCGCTCGACTGCACCCAACTGCGGGTGCGGCTCCTCGCCGTAGAGCGACGGGTCGGGGTCGGCGCCGCCGGTCATCACCAGCCCGTCGAGCCGGCCCACGATGTCGGCCGGGTCGGTGTTGCGCGACAGCTGCACCGGCAGACCACCCGCCTTCTCGACCACCTTGGGGTACTCACTGAGGTGCACGTCGACTTCCTCGCCTCGCAGGGCGGGGTAATCGAACGCCGGGATCGACTCGGCCGGCCAACGGCGGCCCGAGAGGCCGATGAGCGGACGACGGTGACCGGGCGAACTCATGCCCACGCCACCTTCACGGGAAGCCGCTTCATGCCACAGATGAAGTTGCTGCGGAGCCGTTCGATCGGACCGTCGAGCTCGACACTCGTGAGGCGCGGCAGCAGTTCCTCGAGCAGCACCTTCAGTTCCATGCGCGCCAGTTGCGCACCGAGGCACAGGTGAGGGCTGCGCAGGTTGAACGCCACGTGGTCGACCGGCGTGCGGTGGATGTCGAAGCGGAACGGGTCGGCGAACTGGCGCTCGTCGAAGTCGGCCGAGCTGAACCAGATGACCACCTTGTCGCCCTTGCGAATGGTGCGCCCGTGGAGTTCGGTGTCGGTGGTGGCGGTGCGCCGGAAGTGCATCGTCACCGTGCCCCACCGCAGGATCTCCTCCACTGCGTTCTCGACCAGCGCCGTGTTGCCGTCGATGCACGCCTGCCGCAGTTCGGCGAACTGGTCGGGGCGCTCGGCGAGCGCCTTGATGCCGGCTGCCATCGTGTAGCGCGTCGTGTCGTTGCCGGCGCTCACCATCAGCACGAAGAAGTTCTTGAACTCGAGGTCGG
>CAZQPJ010000082.1:0-9233 GCA_964595105.1 uncultured Bifidobacterium sp. | reverse complement strand
CCAGAATCTGCTGTGTTGCCAGTTACACCACACCCCATCGGGTCACCCCGGGGCGGAGAAACTCTAGCAACCCGGTTGTCGAACTCCCACCGGCGATCAGCCGGTGATGCGCAAGAGACGCTCGAAGCCGAGGATGCGGCCGACGCTGACACCCACCGCCTCCTTCACCTCTCGCCAGAAGGCCGCCCCTCCGCGCACCGGACTCGTGCGGGTGGGTGACACATACGCGATGAGGCCGACCTCCTCGCTCACCAGTCGGGCGCGCAATGAATGGAACGGGTCGGTCACCAGCACGACCCGACGCAGGCCGGCCTGCCCCAACAGGGTGCTCGCCGCCGACAGCGAATCGAAGGTGTTCGCTCCCCCGACCTGTTGGATTGCATCAGCTGGCACACCCCGCGCCTCGAGATAGTCGGCAGAGGCCTGTGCCTCCGTGAACCGGTCACCCGGGCGATTGCCACCCGTGGTGACCACCCGCGACGCCAGACCGCGCTCCCAGAGCAGGACCACCTGATCGAGCCGTGCCGCGAGTTGCGGCGACGGCCGACCGTCGTACTGCGCCGCCCCGAGCACCACGATCGCATCGACCGGTCGCGCCTGATCGCTCGTGCCGGTGCGATGCACCAGCCACAGGTTCACGCCGAAGTAGGCGACACCCACACCGAACAGCGCCACCACTCCGAACAGCACGCGCCGCAGTCTCGAGCGCAGCGGACGCGTGCCGGGGTCGGTCACCCGAGCGTGGCCTCGGCAGCGCGAAGTCGGCGGAGGGTCTCGTCACGACCCAACAGCGCCAACGCCTCGAACAGCGGCGGGCCGACGGTACGCCCGGTGACCGCCACCCGCACGGGGGCCTGCGCCTTGCCGGCCTTCAGCCCGTGCTCCTCGGCAGCAGAGTCGACCACCGATTTCAGCGACTCGGTCGTCCAGTCGGTCGCCGACTCGTAGGCGGCCATCACGGCCCGCAGCACGGCGACCGACTCGGGGCTGGCCGTGGCCTTCGCCCACGCGTCGGCATCGAGGTTCGGGTGTTCGAGGAACATGAAGTCGACCACCGCAGGCGCCTCGGCAAGCGTGCTGCACCGCGGCTGGACCACCGGTGCCAACGCCAGGAACACGTCCTCGTCGAACCGGTCGGCCGGGAACGGCGCCTCGGGGGCGAACAGCCACGGTCGGCACGCGTCGAGGAACTCAGCCGGGCTCAGCGCCCTGATGTACTCGCCGTTGAACGCGGCGAGCTTCTTGAGGTCGAAGAACGCCGACGAGTGGTTCACGTCCTCGAGTCGGAAGTCGGCCTGCATCTGCGCCCACGGCTGGATCTCCTCCCCACCCTTGGGTGCCCACCCGAGTGTCATGAGGTAGTTGATCATCGCTGGGGCCAGGAAGCCCTCGTCGCGGTACATCTCCAGCGCAACCTTGTCGCGGCGCTTCGACAGCTTCTTGCGGGCCTCGTTCACCAACACCGGCACGTGAGCCCACACGGGCGGTTCGTGGCCGAGGGCCCGCCACATCATCTGTTGCTTCGGTGTGTTCGGAAGGTGCTCCTCGGCGCGCACCACGTGAGTGATGCCCATCGTCATGTCGTCGACCACGTTCGCGAGCAGGAACATCGGCGTGCCATTGCCGCGCAGCAGCACGAAATCTTCGATGAGAGAGTTGTCGAACGACACCTCGCCACGAACGAGGTCGTGCACCACCGTGGTACCAGGGGGAACCCGAAAGCGGAGCACGTGACCCGGCCCCGGCCCGAGGCCGCGGTCTCGCGACCACCCCTGATAGCCCTGATTCCCCTCGGCCTTGTTGCGGGCCTCCACGTCGGCCGCGGTCATGTCGCAGTAGTACGCATCACCCTGCTCGAACAGTTTCAGCGCCGCCGCCACGTGCTGTTCGGCGTACTCGCTCTGGAAGTACGGGCCCTCGAAGTGAGGGTCGTCGCGGTTGATGCCGATCCAGGCCAGGGCGTCGATGATGCCCTGGGTCCACTCCGGCCGGTTGCGGGCCTCGTCGGTGTCTTCGATGCGCAGCACGAAGGTGCCGCCCTGGCTGGGCGCCAACGCCCAGTTCCACAACGCCGTGCGGGCACCGCCGACGTGGAAGAAGCCGGTCGGCGACGGGGCGAATCGGTAACGGGGACCACTCATGCCGTGTCGAGGCTAGCGGTGCGGCCTCAGGCCAGCAGGGCCAGCGTGCGCAACTGCCGAACAGCCACCGTGAGCGTGGTGAGGTCGTGGGTGTCGACGCGCCTCAGGTCGTTGAAGATGGCCACCGAGGTGCCGATGAGCCGCTCGTGCGCCGAGTACCAGTCGTCGACCGAACCCACGCGGAGCGCGTCGGCGGTGAGGTCGGCAAGCCCGGCCACGAGGTCATCGCGCAGCGCAGCGCGCGCCTGCGTCTGCCAGCGGGTGCTGCGCGGCAGTTTGCCGACGCCTTCCCACAGCCACGTGAGGTCGAGGCGGTCGAACGCCTGCCAGTACGCAGTCGCCACGGCGGCAAGCGGCCGATCCGTGCGGGCGGCGAGGTCGATCACGTCGAGGCCGGTGTGCAGCAGCGGCCACTGTGCGCTCCGCTGGGCAAGATCCTCGGGCACGCCGGCGGCAAGTCGCCCGGCCTCGACGGCGAACACCGTGTCGCGCATGCGCCCTCGCAATGCGGTCTCGAGGCCGACCGCCAGTTCGCTGATGCCCGGGCGGAGGCCCTCCACCGCTGCTGCGATGTCGAGCGGGAGTGGGCGGTGCCGCATCAGCCACAGCGTGACGCGCTCGGCCATCTGCCGCAGTTCGAGGAGCATCTCCATCTGCACGTCGGCCTTCACTGCGCCGGTGAGGTGATCGACGCGGTCCCACAGATCGGCCAGGCCCATGACGTCACGCGCGGCCACCCAGGCGCGAGTGATGTCGACCACGCTCATGCCGGTCTCCTCCGCCACGCGGTGGTCGAACGAGATGCCCTGCAGGTTCACCATCTGGTTGCCCAACTGGGTGGCGATGATCTCGCGGCGGAGTCGGTGCCCGGCGATGTCCTCGGCGAACCGATCACGGACCAGCGCCGGGAAGTAGCGCACGAGCTCACTCGCCAGATAGGGGTCGTCGGGCAGGTCACTGCGGGTGAGTTCGGTGATGTTCGAACTCTTCGTGTACGCCAGCAGCACCGAGAACTCGGGAGTGGTGAGGCCGGCGTTGGCCGCCTGACGCTCGGCGATCTGACGATCGGTGGGCAGGAACTCGAGAGCCCGATTCACCCAGCCGTCGGCCTCCAGCACGTTGAGGTAACGGCTGTGCACGTTCACCATCGTGAACGCCTGTCGGCGGGCGATGGCGAGCGCCAGGGTCTGAGCCCGGTTGTCGTCGAGCACGAGTTCGGCCACATCGTCGGTCATCGACGCCAGCACCTCGTTGCGCTCATCGAGGGTCAACACGCCCTTCCGAACGGCCGAGCCGAGCAGGATCTTGATGTTCACCTCGTGGTCGCTGCAGTCGACACCCGCAGAGTTGTCGATGGCATCGGTGTTGATGAGGCCACCGTTCAACGCGTATTCGACCCGGCCTCGCTGCGTGAACCCGAGGTTGCCGCCCTCCCCCACCATGCGACAGCGGAGTTCGGCGCCGTTCACGCGCAGACCGTCGTTCGCCCGGTCGCCCACGTCGGCATGCGTCTCCCCTGCTGCCTTCACGTAGGTTCCGATACCTCCGTTCCACAGCAGGTCGACCGGAGCGCGGAGAATCGCAGCGATGAGTTCGTTCGGCGTGAACGACTCTCGGTCGGTACCGAGCCGCCGGCGTGCGGCCTCGCTGATCTCGATGGTCTTCAACGACCGCGGGTACACCCCACCGCCGGGCGACATCGTATTGATGTCGTAGTCGGCCCAACTCGACCTCGGCAGCCTGAACAGCCGCTCGCGCTCGGCGAACGACATCGCCGGGTCGGGATCGGGGTCGATGAAGATGTGGCGATGGTCGAACGCCGCCACCAGTCGGAGGTGCGGCGACCGCAGCAGGCCGTTGCCGAACACGTCGCCGCTCATGTCGCCGACGCCGACCACGGTCATCTCGTCGCGTTCCACGTCCTTGCCCAGCGATGCCGCATGTCGACGAACGCTCTCCCATGCACCTCGCGCAGTGATGCCCATCGCCTTGTGGTCGTAGCCAGCACTGCCGCCCGACGCAAAGGCGTCGTCGAGCCAGAACCCGTAGTCGCGGGCGATGCCGTTGGCGATGTCACTGAACGTCGCCGTGCCCTTGTCGGCCGCGACCACCAGGTACGGGTCGGGCGTGTCGTACCGCACGGTCCACTCCGGGGGCACCACCTCGTCGCCCACGATGTTGTCGGTGAGATCGAGCAAACCGCCGATGAACTGGCGATAGCACGCCACACCCTCGGCCCGGAACTCGTCGGCTCCGGCGGGCGGCCGCTTCACCACGAAGCCACCCTTGGCTCCGGTGGGCACGATGACGGCGTTCTTCACGATCTGCGCCTTCACCAATCCGAGGATCTCGGTGCGGAAGTCCTCGCGACGGTCGCTCCAGCGGATGCCGCCGCGCGCGATGCGGCCGTTGCGCAGGTGCACACCTTCCACACGCGGCGAGCACACCCAGATCTCGAACATCGGACGCGGCAGCGGCAGGTCGGGCACCTTTGCCGCGTCGAACTTGAACGCGATCACGTCGCGGTTGCCGCCTGCGTCACCCGGTCGGAACGCGTTCGTGCGGAGTGTCGCGTCGATGAGCGCGAGGAACGCCCGGAGTGTGCGGTCGTCGTCGAGGCTGGGTACAGCGTCGAGGCCCTCGTTGATCCGCACCCGGACGGCGTCCACCTGCTCGGCTCTCGGCTCGGGTCGGCGGGGGTCGAAGCGTGCGGTGAAGTAGTCCACGAGGTCGGCAGCGATCGCCGAATGGCGCGCCAGCGTGGCCTCCACGTACTGCTGGCTGAACGGGAACCCGATCTGGCGGAGGTAGCGGCTGTATGCGCGCAGCACCTCCACCTGCCTGGCCGTCAGGCCGGCCAGCAGTACGAGCCGGTTCAGCCCGTCCACCTCCACCAGTTCGGTGTGCTCGGCCACGAAGGCACGCTGCACCTCCGCCCGCGCCTCGGCCGTGAAGTCGACGCCCGCCGGGATCTCCACCCCGACGTCGTGCAGCCACACACCCTCGTCGCCGATCCCGAAACGGAAGGCCCGCTCGTCGAGGGCACGGAAACCGAGTTGGTCGAGCAGCGGCAGCAGGTCGGCCAGCGGCAGCGGTGTACCGACGTGGTACACGCGGATCCGCCACTGGTGGTCGGGCGCCTCCGTGAAGTGGGTGATCGCCGTGGCGACACGATCAGCCCGGGCGGCGTCGGCGGGCACCCGCGACAGCCGGTCGACGATCGGCAGGTCGACGGCGGCGCTGTTCGGCCAGTTCAGTTCGTCGTAGCCGGCCGGCAGGGACGGCAACACCCGGGTGAGCAGTTCCGATGCCTCCACGGGCCCCACCGTGACGACGAGCGCCTGACGCGTCGCCTCCACCCACTGGGCGGCCACCTCGCCGGTGGCTCCCTCGATGCTCATCTGTCGACCGTCCTTCTCGACCACGCTGTCGCGACGTACGTGCCGACAGTGTGCCACAGCGACGGCTGGGCACGGCTGCGACGGCCGGGGCTAGGGTCGGCAGCGATGAACCAGATCAACGTGCTCGGTGAGGAACTGCAGCCCTGTTCGTTCGACCCGCTCACCGGCTACTACCGCACCGGGTGCTGCGAGAACCACGGCGACGACCCGGGCCTGCACGTCGTGTGCGTGGTGTGCACCGACGAGTTCCTGCAGTTCTCGCGGGGCGTGGGCAACGACCTCAGCACCCCGATGCCGCAGTACGGGTTCCCCGGCTTGAAGGCCGGCGACCAGTGGTGCCTGTGCGCCAGTCGCTGGCAGGAGGCATTCGACGTCGGTAAGGCCCCGAAGGTGCGGTTGGCCAGTACCCACGTGTCGGCACTCGAGTACTGCTCGCTCGCCGACCTGCGCGAGCACGCCATCGACGCATGACCGTCCGCGTCGCGCACGACGGGCCGGTCACGGTGGTCACCATCGATCGACCCGAGGTGCGCAACGCCGTCGACGGGCCGACCGCAATCGCTCTTTCCGACGCCTTCCGTGCGTTCGACGCGGACGGTGACTCGAGCGTCGCGGTGCTCACCGGATCCGACGGCACGTTCTGCGCAGGCGCGGACCTGAAGGCGATCTCGCACGGTCGCGGCAACCGGGTGGAGGCCGACATCGACGCTGACGGGCCGATGGGGCCGACACGCATGCTGCTGTCGAAACCCGTGATCGCAGCGGTCGAGGGCCACGCGGTCGCCGGGGGTCTGGAACTCGCCATCTGGTGCGACCTGCGGGTGGCAGCGGTCGATGCGGTGTTCGGGGTGTACTGCCGCCGATGGGGTGTGCCCCTGGTCGACGGCGGCACCGTGCGACTGCCCCGTCTCGTCGGCCACGGCAACGCGCTCGACCTCATCCTCACGGGTCGGGGCGTCAGCGGGGAAGAAGCCCAACGGATGGGACTCGTGAACCGTCTGGTGCCGACCGGCACGGCGCTCGCGGCGGCGATGGAACTGGCCCACCATCCCGCAGCGCTGCCGCAGACCTGCATGCGTGGGGACCGCATGAGCGCCCACGAGCAGTGGGACCTGCCCATGCGCGACGCGCTGGCACGCGAGACGCGGATCGGGTTGACCACGATCGCGAGCGGCGAGACCATCGCCGGGGCTGCGAAGTTCGCCGCCGGGGCCGGCCGCCATGGTGCTCCGGAGGTCCGGCCGTGACCAGCCTGCCGGTGGTGCCGCTCGAACGCTGGCTCGACGGCAGCGACCGCGACGGCGTGGCGGCGATGGTCGATTCGGCGTTGCGCGAGGTGGGCTTCTTCCTCGTCACCGGGCACGGGATCCCCGATGACCTGATCGCTGCGACGCGGCATGCGTTCGCCGGGTTCTTCGATCTTCCCGGCGAACAGAAACAGGCCGTGCGAATGCCCCGTCTGGGAATGGCGGGCTGGGCACCGATGGGAATGGAGGCGAACGCCTACTCCTTCGGCGAAGCCACACCGCCCGACATGAAGGAGAGCTACCGACTCGGCGCCCACATGCTGCCCGGACGTGTCGCCCTGCGCGGCGACAACGTGTGGCCCTCGGCGCCGACCGGATTCCGGGAGGTCGTGCAGCGCTACGTCGCCGCGGTCGACGCCCTGCACCTGGAACTGCTGCGTGTGTGCGCCGCCGCCATCGGCCTCGACGACACCGAGTTCTTCGCTGAACGCGGCAAGCGCAACGACAACACCCTCAACGTGAACTGGTATGCGCCGGTCTCGCACCTCGGCGCCCCACGGCCCGGACAGTTCCGCATCGGACCGCACACCGACTTCGGCAGCATCACGGTGCTGCACCGCGAGCCCGGCACGTCGGCATTGCAGGTGCAGTTGGCCGACGGCCGGTGGGTGGAAGCTCCCGTGGTCGACGGCTCGTTCACCATCAACGCTGGCGACCTGCTGCAGCACTGGTCGGGCGACCGGTGGCGCTCGGCGGTGCACCGCATCCTGCCGCCATCCGCCGATGCACCCGACGCCGGGATGCTGTCGCTCGTGTACTTCTGCGAGCCGGACCCCGACACGATGGTGGTGCCGCTGTCGGGCGATGGCGAGGCCGTGCTGGCCGGGGAGCACCTGCGCCGCAAGATCGAGGCGATCAGTTCGCAGACCGTGCCCGACCGGCCGGGGGCCTGACGGACGTCAGATGACCGGCTTCAGTTCCCCGGTGGGGTCGTCGCCGGATTGACGGCCCTCGCGCTGGGCGAGCATCACTCCGACCACCACCACTGCGGCACCGAGCACCTTCACGGCACTCACCGATTCGCCGAGGAACAGCACCGACCAGAGGATGGCGAACACCACCTCGAGGGTCATCATCATCGCCACCACACCCGCAGTCGTCCGGCGCAACGCCCGGAAGAAGAAGATGCTCGCGATCACGGTGGGCACGAGGGCGAAGAGCAGCACCTCGCCGACCAGCAGCGCCGTGTCGGGACCGGTGAACCCACCGACCAGCACGAACGGCACCATACCCAGTGCACCGCCCACCAAGTTCCAGAACGCACGCACCACGCCGTCGACCTGAGCGGGCATCAGGCGGGTGCTCACGATCATGAACGCCGCCATCATCACCGCCTGCAACAAGGTGAGCGCGACCCCCAGCGCACTGATGGAGCCGACCCCTCCGAACAATTCGGGCACGGTGAGCACCACACCCACCATCACCACGGCCAGCGCGATCCATGTGAGCCGTGTCGGCCGGTGGTGACCCATCACCGCACCGGCCACCACCACCAATGCGGGGTAGATGTAGACGACCACGATGTAGACGGCCACGGGAAGGTGCCGCAACGCCAGGAAGCCCGTGCCCACCATCAGGCCGAACAGCACACCGATCAGCAGCGCCGTCACGCGCGGCAGGGCGAATGGGTCGGGACCGCCACGCCGCCGCCACACCAGCAGGATGACCAGCAACACCAACGCTGCGATGCCGAACCGCAGGAGCAGCATCGAGGCAACGCCCAACTTCCCCAACAGGTCCTTGCCGACCACCGACGACAGCGAGTAGCACAGCGCACCGGCGCCGGCGAAGGCCGGCCCGGCGATCGACGAGCCCCGGGAGTCGGAACTCATCGGGCGTGCCGCCGCACGGGCCGCCAGTCCGGTGTCGGCACGCTGGCCCGGAGTTCGCGGGTGTACTCGTGCGACGGGTGGTCGAGCACCTCGGCCGTTGGGCCGCGTTCCACCACCTGACCGTTCCGCATCACGAGCACATCGTCGGTGATCTGGCGAACCACGGCCAAATCATGGCTGATGAGCAGATAGCTCACGCCGGTCGCGGCCCGGATGTCGGCCAGCAGGTTCAGCACCTGGGCCTGGATCGAAACGTCGAGCGCCGCCACCGACTCGTCGAGGATCAACAGACGCGGTTCGGCGGCCAGAGCCCTGGCGATCGCGACGCGCTGGCGCTGACCACCCGACAGGGCCTTGGGCATCGCCCGCAGCTGACGGTCGTCGAGACCCACCATCGCCCCGAGTTCGCGCACCCGGTCGGCGCGGTCGGCCGCAGAGCCGCCACGGTGCAGCGCAAGGACCTCGTCGATCGCGGCCTCACCGCTCTGGCGCGGATCCAGGCTGCTGTACGGGTCCTGGAACACGATCTGCACTTCCCGGGCCCGACGGCGC
>CAZQPJ010000081.1:0-9268 GCA_964595105.1 uncultured Bifidobacterium sp. | reverse complement strand
GTAGTTCGTGAACCCGGAGAGGTCGACGAAAGCGAACGTGCGGGGGACACGCATCACCGGTCACGGTATCACCGGCCTGCGTGGCCTTCACGGTCGTGCCGGGTTGTAGCGTGCGCTCATGGCAGGTCGGTTCACCTACTCGCGCTGGGACGGTACGCAGAAGGGTTTCGATCTCGACGCCGACTCGCTGCTCGACGAGATCACCGACGACCTGCTCTACCACGGTGACGTCAACGCCGCCCTCCGTCGACTGATGCAGCAGGGCATGCGCGACCGCAACGGTGAGCAGATGATGGGCCTGCGAGACCTGATGAAGCGCCTGCGCGACGAGCGTCAGCAGCGCCTCGACCAGCACGACCTCGGTGGTGTCTACAAGGAGATCGCCGACGCGCTCGACGACATCATCGACGAGGAGCGTCACGCCATCGAGAACGCCACCGCAGAGGCAGAGCGGAGCGGCGACGAGCGTCGTGCCGACAACGCCCGAGATGCCGCCGCCGAGCGGAACTTCCGGCTCGACATGCTGCCGCCCGACCTGGCCGGCCGTGTGCGCGAACTGTCGGAGTACGACTTCGAGAGCGCCGAGGCGAAGCAACGCTTCGACGACCTGCTCGACCAGTTGCGGCAGCAATTGATGCAGCAGACGCTCGACCAGATGTCGTCCGCCATGCAGAACATGACCCCGGAGTCGATGCAGCGCATGAAGGACATGATGTCGGCGCTGAACGAGATGATCGAGAAGCACCAGCGCGGCGAAGACCCCGGGTTCGAACAGTTCATGGACGAGTTCGGCGACTTCTTCCCGGAGAATCCGCAGAGCCTCGAGGAACTGCTCGAGAACATGGCCCAGCGGATGGCGGCCATGCAAGCGATGCTGAACTCGATGACCCCCGAGCAGCGGGCGCAGCTGCAGCAGTTGAGTGACCAACTCCTCGACGACATGGACCTGCGCTGGCAGATGGACCAGCTCGCCTCGAATCTCCAGCAGATGTTCCCGCAACAGGGCTGGGGTCAGCAGTACCAGTTCCGTGGCGACGACCCCATGGGCATGGGTCAGGCCATGCAGGTGATGCAGGAACTCGGCGAGCTCGACCAGCTCGAGAACCTCATGAAGAACGCCTCGAATCCGGCGACACTCGCCGAGGCCGATCTCGACCGCGTGCGCGACCTGCTGGGCGACGACGCAGCGAAGAGCCTCGAGCGTCTCGCCGAGCTCACGAAGATGCTCGAGGACCAAGGTCTCATCCACCAGAAGGACGGCAAGCTCGAACTCACGCCGCTTGGTCTGCGCAAGATCGGCAACAAGGCGCTCCGCGACCTCTACTCGAAACTGGCGAAGGACAAGACCGGCCAGCACGCCACGAGCCGGCTGGGTTTCGGCCACGAGCGCACGTACGAGACGAAGCAGTACGAGTACGGCGACCCGTTCCAGCTCGACCTGCACCGCACCATCCGCAACGCCGTACGGCGCAATGGTGCGAGCACGCCGGTGAAGCTGTCACCCGACGACTTCGAGATCGAACGTACGGAGCACCTCACCAGATCCAGCACGGTGCTGATGCTCGACCTGTCGATGAGCATGCCGATGCGCGACAACTTCCTGCCCGCCAAGAAGGTGGCGATGGCGTTGCACTCGCTCATCACCAGCCAGTTCCCACGCGACTTCATGGGCATCGTCGGCTTCAGCGAGACGGCCTACGCGCTCACCGCCGCCGACCTGCCGGAGGTGAGCTGGGACTTCGCGTACGGCACCAACATGCACCACGGCTTCACCCTGGCGCGGAAGATGCTGGCGCGACAGACCGGCACGAAGCAGATCATCATGATCACCGACGGTGAGCCGACGGCGCACATCACCGGCAGCGGTGACGTGTTCTTCAACTACCCGCCAGTGCAGGAGACGATCGAGGTGACGCTGCGCGAAGCGGCGCGGTGCACCCGTGAAGGCATTCGCATCAACACCTTCATGCTGGACGCCGACTACGGCCTGAAGCATTTCGTGGAGCAGTTGACGGCGGTGAACCGGGGGCGGGCCTTCTTCACCAACCACGAATCGCTCGGCGACTACGTGCTCGTCGATTTCATCGAGCACAAGCGTCAACTGGCCCGTGGCCGCGGCGGTCGTCGCACGGCCTGAGGCGGGCAACCGCGTTGCTGGGGTTTCGCGCGAAGCGTGTCGAAATCGGCCGCGAAAAATCACCCCTTGCGCGACGGCCCACGATGGGCGACAATGACAGCCGTGTAATTACAGGGATGTCCACTCGGGCGTTCCGCAGGGCTGAATCGCAGGGGGGACGCCCGCATGAACATCGAACTCAACTCCGAGCCGAATCCGAACTGGCAAGACCAGGCGAACTGTCTCGGTGTCGATCCCGACCTGTTCTTCCCCGAGCGTGGTGCCAGCACCCGCGAGGCCAAGGAAGTCTGCCGCGGTTGCGTCGTGCGTCTCGACTGCCTCGAGTACGCGCTCGTGAACGGGGAGAAGTTCGGCATCTGGGGTGGCTTGTCGGAGCGTGAGCGTCGTCGCCTCCGCCGTCAGCGCGCCCAGGCCGCCCGTCGCACCAGCGCCTGAGCCGGTCCCGGAAAAATTTCGGTGTGCTCTGCGAAGCGAACCTGAGGAAGGTAGTGTGCCCCCATGATTTCGTTCCTTGACCCGCCCGAGATCGTCTTGATTTTGGTAGCTGTCCTCCTGCTGTTCGGAGGCTCGCAACTTCCGAAGTTGGCCAAGAACCTTGGCAAGGCGCAGAAGGAATTCAAGGAAGGCCTGGCCGAGGGTCAGAAGGCTGCCGAGAAGGCAGCCGAAAAGTCCGACGAGGCCTGAGCCCCGCCGGACCTTCGTGTCCGTTGATCGTCGTGTTTCGGTCGCCGCACTCGGCGGCGGGCCGACCGCTGCTCGGACGCGGGTGCGTCAGACCTCGGCCTTGCGGCGCTTGAGGATGCGCCGACGCTCGCGCTCGCTGCAACCGCCCCACACGCCGTGCTCGATGTGGTTGTCGAGCGCGTACGAGAGGCATTGGTCGGCCACCGGGCAGCCGCTGTTGCAGATCTTCCGGGCACGATCGACGCCGACGCCATCGCTGGGGAAGAACACCGCCGGGTCGTAGTTCCGGCAGTTGCCGAGCGCCATCCACGCAGTGGTGGAGTCGGGGTCGGCAGCAGGGGAATTGTGGTGCATTTGGGGTACGTCTCCTTCTGTTCCGTGATGGGGGATCACGGCTCGGTGGTGCGCCCGCACGAAGCCCTTTCGTCCGGTGGTCGCACCCCCGTTGCAGGCTGTGACGCCAGCGAAGGGGATTTGGTTCCCGAACTTGGGCGATGGTCTACCACGCTCCTGCCGGTGTGTCTCGTCAACTTCCGTCAAGATCTGTCGCCGTGTGTCCGGGGTCTCGGAGCCGGATGGCCGCTAGGCTTCCCGCCCATGTCCGACGTCGCTCTCGAACCCCGCGCTCATGCCCGCATCGTGTATCTCGGGCCGGTGTCGCCGCACTGGGAGGTCTACGGCGACTACGGCGACCGGACCGTGCTCGAGGAGTTCCGCACACGGGTGCTCGCCCGTCTGGTGCTGTTGCCCCGCGACGACCCGCAGTTCCGCCGCAACCGTGAGCGCATCGTGCGCGACGCCGAGCGCGAGCGCATTTCGCTCGAGTGGGACCTCGGCATCGCTGAGGTCGACGCCTGACCTCCGACCTGCGTCGGCGCCACCTCGCTAGT
Organism: uncultured Bifidobacterium sp.; assembly: GCA_964595105.1. Classification (GTDB taxonomy): domain Bacteria; phylum Actinomycetota; class Acidimicrobiia; order Acidimicrobiales; family Ilumatobacteraceae; genus UBA668. Next base: position 5,557 of record CAZQPJ010000081.1, on the reverse strand, counting down.
GTCGGGACGGTGTCCGCCCGGCAACTCAACCGCGAACTCAGCTGGTTGGCCTTCGACCGGCGCGTTTTGGCGCTGGCCGAAGAGCCCGGTGTGCCGCTGCTCGAGCGACTGAAATTCGCCGCCATCACCTCGTCGAACCTCGACGAGTTCTTCCAGGTGCGGGTGGCCGCCCTGAAGGACCAGGTGGCAGCGGGCATCACCCTGCCCGGTCCGGACGGTCTGAGCCCGCAGGCGCAGGTGGAACAGATCCGCACCACGGTGGCCCGGTTCGTGGCTGAGCAGGAGACGGTGGTGCTCGACCACCTTCTGCCGGCGTTGGCCGAGCGTGGCATCGAGGTGGTGCAGTGGGCCGACCTGTCGACGCACGACCACCTGCACCTGATGGCGATGTTCGAGCAACGGATCTTCCCGGTGCTCACGCCACTCGCGGTCGACCCGGCGCATCCGTTCCCGTACATCTCGAACCTGGCGCTCAACCTCGCTGCCATGGTGAGCGACCCCGACACCGGCGAACGACGATTCGCCCGGGTGAAGGTGCCGAACGTGTTCCCGCGGTTGGTGGCACTGCCCGACGGCAAGCGGTTCGTGCCGGTCGAGCAGATCATCGCCTCGCAACTCCACCAGTTGTTCGTCGGCATGGTGGTGGAGGAGCACGCCTTCTTCCGTGTCACCCGCAATGCCGACCTCACGCTGGAAGAGGAGGAGGCCGACGACCTGCTGCTGGCGGTGGAGATGGAGTTGCGCAAGCGCCGCTTCGGTCGAGCCGTTCGGCTCGAGGTGCAACAGGGAATCAGTGACGAGATGCTCGAACTGTTGGTGCGCGAGCTCGACGTCGACCGCAGCGACGTGTCGAGCCTTCGTGGCCCGCTCGACCTCACCTGCCTGTTCCAGTTGCATGCCCTCGACCGGCCGGAACTGCGCGATGAGCCGTGGGTGCCGGTGACCGCTGGTCGCATCCTGCGTGCCGAGAGCCAGGACCGCAACATCTTCGCCGTCATCCGCGAGCGAGCGTTGATGGTGCACCATCCCTACGAGAGCTTCGCCAGCAGTGTCGAGTCGTTCATCGCCCAGGCTGCCGACGACCCGAAGGTGCAGAGCATCAAGATGACGCTCTACCGAGCGGGTGGCGACAGCCCCATCGCCAGAAGCCTCATCCGCGCTGCCGAGCGCGGGGTGCAGGTCGCCGTGCTGGTGGAACTGAAGGCGCGCTTCGACGAGGCCACCAACGTGGGCTGGGCGCGGGCACTGGAGCGTGCGGGTGTGCACGTGGTGTACGGCCTCGTGGGGCTCAAGACCCATGCGAAGTGCACGTTGGTGGTGCGCCAGGACAAGGACGGTCTGCGGCGTTACTGCCACATCGGCACCGGGAACTACAACAGTCGCACGGCGCGTCTCTACGAAGACGTCGGCTTCCTCACGTGCGACCCCGCCGTGGGCGCCGACGTGACCCAACTGTTCAACCACCTCACCGGGTACAGCCGAGCCATCGAGTTCCAGTCGCTGCTGGTGGCTCCGCGTGACATGCGCACCCAACTCGTCGACCTCATCGAGCACGAGATGACGTTCGGTGCCGAGGGGCGCATCACGGCGAAGCTCAACTCGCTCGCCGACGAGAACATGATCGAGGCGCTCTACCGGGCCAGCGCTGCTGGCGTTCGCATCGACCTCATCACCCGCGGTATCTGCTGTCTGCGCCCGGGGGTGCCCGGCATGAGCGAGAACATCCGAGTGCGCAGCATCCTCGGCCGATACCTCGAGCACTCGCGCATCGTGCGCTTCGAACACGGCGACGACGACTCACCGTTGTTCCTGATGGGCAGCGCCGACTGGATGGGCCGCAACCTCGACCGGCGAGTGGAGGTGCTGGTGCCCGTGACGCACCCGAAGCACCGCGACTGGTTCGACCAGGTGTTCGAGTTCGACCTCGCCGACGACGTGGTGCGGCACGAACTCGACGCCGACGGTGTGTGGCATCGACGCGGCCCCGCCGACTTCTCGCTCGGCGACGCACAGGAGCGCTTGCACCGCTGGGTCGCCGACCGCCAGAGCCGCTGAGGCAAACGTTTCTCGGTCGTTCACCTTTCGTTCATCTCGAATCCCCCGACCGTCCATGGTGGCTGTTTACCTTCGGCTGCGTTCCCCCTTACCCCAAGGAGACAGCAACGTGAACATCCGTCAGCGCCGCACCCTCATCGCCGGCGTCATCAGCCTCTCGCTGCTCGGCGCAGCGTGCGGATCAGACCAGGGCGCCAGCCCCGAGACCACGGCCGCCGCGGTCACCACCACCGGCGGCGCAGAGACCACCGCAACCCCCACCACCGGTGCCAGCACCGGCGGCGAGGTGTTCGTGACCGGCTCGTCGACCGTCGAGCCGATCTCGGTGCTCGTCGCCGAACTTGCCAGCGAGCAGACCGGCGGCGCTCTCGCCGTCACCGTCGAGGGCCCCGGCACCGGCGACGGCTTCAAGAAGTTCTGCGCAGGCGAAGCCGACATCTCCGATGCCTCGCGCAAGATCAAGGACGAGGAAGCCGCCATCTGCAAGACCGCCGGCATCGACTACGTCGAGCTCGCCATCGGTATCGACGGCCTCACCGTGGCCACCAGCCCCGACAACGCGGCCATCACCTGCCTCGACGTGCCGGCCCTCTATGCGCTCCTCGGGCCGGAGAGCGAAGGCTTCGCCAAGTGGAGCGACGCCAACGCACTCGCCGCGGAGCTCGGTACCACCACTGCGGCACTTCCCGACGCCGACCTCGTGATCACGGGCCCCGGTCCGGAGAGCGGCACCTACGACTCGCTCATCGAGTTCGCCGTGAAGGGCCTCGCCAAGGACCGTTCGAAGGACGCCAAGATCCGTAGCGACTACACCCAGAGCCCCAACGACAACGTGATCGTCGAGGGCATCGAGGGCAGCCCGACCAGCCTCGGCTGGGTCGGTTTCGCCTACTACGAGGCCCAGAAGGATCGCATGAAGGCCATCGAGATCGACAAGGGCAAGGGCTGCGTCGCCCCGACCGCGGAGACCATCGCCGATGGCTCGTACCCCTTCAGCCGCACGCTCTACATGTACGTCAGCACCAAGGCGCTGGCCGACAACCCGGCCGTGAAGTCGTTCGTCGACATCTACCTGAGCGCCGATGGTCTGGCCAAGGTGACCGAGGCCGGCTACGTGGCGCTGGGCGCCGACAAGATTGCCGCCACCACGGCGGCGTGGACCGCAGCCAAGGGCTGACCCATTCGATCCCTGTCGTCGGCGGGGCCGGAGTCACATCCGGCCCCGCCGATGGGGGAGAATGCTTCCGATGACCACCACCCTCACCGTGTCCGACCTCCGGGGCAACCCGAGGCGCATCCGCAGAGAGCGGAGGATGAGGGCGGTGCTGTTCGGTGCGTCCCTCACCTCCATCCTGGTGAGCGGGCTCATCCTCTTCACACTCTTCCGTGAGGCGTGGACGTTCGCCTCCGGTCTGGTTCGGACCACCGGTATCGGCGCGCTGTTCGACAGCGGTGCCAAGCCGGGGTGGTACCCCCGCGACGGTCGATTCGACCTGCTCACCATCGTCAGCGGCACGCTGATCGTCTCCGCAGTGGCGATGGTGGTGGCTGCGCCGCTCGGCCTCGGTGCAGCGGTGTTCCTCAGCGAATACGCCTCACCGCGGACGCGCCGGTGGCTGAAGCCAGTGCTCGAAGTTCTGGCGGGCGTCCCCTCCGTGGTGTTCGGGTTCTTCGCCCTGCGGGTGCTGGGGCCCGATCTCATCAAGCCCTTGTTCGGCACCACGCAGAACACCAGCCTGCTCGTCACCGGTGTCGCCATCGGCCTCTTGGTGACGCCACTGATGGCGTCGATCTCCGAGGATGCATTGCGTGCCGTGCCGTCGGCGCTTCGTGAAGCCAGTACGGGCCTCGGTGCCCGGCGCAGCACGACGGTGGTGAAGGTGGTGCTGCCGGCCGCCGTGTCGGGCATCGTGGCAGCGCTCATCATCTCCGTGTCCCGCGCCATCGGCGAGACGATGGTCGCCGCCCTTGCGTCGGGCCGCCTCGGTCAGTCGCCACGCACGTTCGACCCGCGTGAACCGGGTCTCACGATGACGGCAGCCATGGCCCAGCTGGCGCAGGGCAGCGATCAGGTGGTGGGAAGCGGTCTCGCCTTCCAGAGCCTGTTCTTCGTCGGTGCACTGTTGTTCCTGATGACCCTCGGCCTCAACCTGCTGGCCGACCGAGTGGTCCGCCGCGTGCGGAACCGGTACTGAGGTCGACCATGGCAGTGACCGCCGGTATCCGGGAGTCGAGCGCATCGGCCGTGCGAGCAGCACTGACGGGTGGCAAGCGTGATGTGCGCGGCATGCTGTTCGCTGCGGCTCTGCTGCTGTGCCTCCTGCTGTCGATGCTGATGCTCACCGTGCTGTTGTGGGATGTCCTCGCCCAGGCGCTGCCCGTGTTCCAGAAGCGCAGCACCGGATTCCTGATGAACGATCTCGCCTCGAACCCCGACAAGGCGGGTGTGAGCCAGGGCATCTGGGGCTCGCTGGTGATCGCCGGATTCGTGGTGCTGCTCGCCTTCCCGGTGGGCATCGCAGCCGGTGTGTACCTCGAGGAGTACGCCGCGCCGAGTCGCCTCACGACGTTCATCCAGCTCAGCATCCGCAACCTCGCAGGTGTGCCGAGCGTGGTCTACGGCATCCTCGGCCTCGTGGTGTTCGTGAAGGGTCTCGACTCCATCACCGGCGGGCGCAGCGTCATCTCTGCCGGTGTGACGCTGGCGATCCTCGTGCTGCCGATCATCATCATCACCACGGCCGAGAGCGTGCGTGCCGTGCCGAGTGGCCTCCGCGAGGCAGGCTTCGGGGTGGGCGGCACCCGCTGGGAGACCACCCGCGACCACGTGCTGCCGTATGCGGCGCCCGGCATCCTCACCGGCACGATGCTGGCGGTGGCCCGAGCGCTCGGTGAGGCCGCGCCGCTGCTGTTGATCGGTGCCATCACCGGCCGGCTGGCGACACCGGCCGGTCAGACCCTGCTGCAGCAGTTGCAGGGCAAGTTCACCGCCCTGCCGATCGTGGTGTACGGCTGGGCGAACGAGGTGCCGAAACCGGGCAAGCTCACCGGCCTCACCTTCGAAGACCTCAACGCTGCAGCCATCGTGGTGCTGCTCGTGCTGGTGATGGTGCTGAACGCGGCGGCGATCCTGCTGCGCAATCGATTCGAGAGGAACCGACAAGGGTGAGCGACGAGACGAGTCCCGATGTGAATGACAACGCGGTGTTCGACGTCAGCGACGTGTCGGTGTTCTACGGTGATTTCCGCGCCGTTCGCAACGTGTCGTTCGGTGTCCGTGCCGGCGAGATCACGGCCTTCATCGGTCCGTCCGGCTGCGGCAAGTCGACCCTGCTGCGCAGCCTCAACAGGATGAACGACCTCATCCCCTCGGCACGCGTGGAGGGATCGGTGAAGTACCACGGTGTCGACCTCTACGACCCGCAGGTGAACGCGGTGGAGGTGCGTCGGCGCATCGGAATGGTGTTCCAGAAGGCGAACCCGTTCCCGAAGAGCATCTACG
>CAZQPJ010000080.1:4841-9306 GCA_964595105.1 uncultured Bifidobacterium sp. | reverse complement strand
CGACGCCGTTGTGCTCGAACGTGGTGTAGAAGGCCATGTGGTTGATGCCGGCCGCTCGGTAGGTGACCTCGTCGTCGGGAATGCCGAGGTCGCTGCAGATCTGGTGCGCCGTGCCCTGCACGCTGTGGCACAGCCCGACCGTGGTGATCGACGTGAGCCTGCTGAGTGCCCAGCAGTTCATGGCCATCGGGTTGACGTAGTTGAGGTGCAGGACGTCGGGGCAGAGGTCCTCCATGTCGTGCGCCATCGCCTCCATCACCGGCACGGTGCGCAGGGCGCGCATGATGCCGCCGATGCCGAGCGTGTCGGCGATGGTCTGTCGCAACCCGTACCTCTGGGGGATCTCGAAGTCGACGACCGTGCTGGGCCGATAGCCGCCCACCTGGAACATGCTGATGACGTAGTCGGCGCCCTCGAGTGCCCGGCGGCGGTCGGTGGTGGCCGTGATGGTGGGGTCCACGCCCAGCGACGATGCGATGCGCCCCGCCACGGTGAGGCTGGTGCCCAGTCGGTGCTCGTCGATGTCGTGCAGCACGAGGTCGCTGTGGGCCAGTTCGGGGAACGAGAGGATGTCGCCGATGAGGTTGCGGGCGAACACGGTGCTGCCGGCCCCGATGAAGACGATGCGTGCCATGCGCCGACCGTACGGCACGCGCACGTGGTGCCGCCACGATGACCTGCCCGGGAACCAGACGGAGGTGAGCGACGACCTCGAAGCGTGAGGTTCATTCCTGTTCGCGTGCTGATGGCGTGTGTCGTGGTCCTGTCTGCCTGCTCGGCGGCTGGCTCGGGAGCACCTGCTGAGTCGAGCCCCGCAGTGGCGAGCGCCCCTTCCTCAACGGTGACCGGGTCACCGGAGTGCGCCGCGGCGGTGGAGGTTGCGGCAGTGCTCGTGCAGGCCAAGTTTCCCACCGTCGACGCGCTGGCGAACCTCCCCACCGTGGTCCGTCAGTTGCACGACGTGGTTCCCGCCGAACTGGGTGCCGATGTCGACACGGTGGCCGAGACCCTCGACGGTTTCGTGGCCGTGCTGTCTCGCTTCGACTTCGACACTGCGGCCGCACAGGCCGACCCTCAGGCTGCCGCCGACCTCGCTGCACTCAACACGCCCGAGTTCAGCGACTCCATTGCGCGCATCCAGAAGTGGGTTGATGATTCGTGCGCCTGACCGCGCGTGTGGGAGTGCTGTGCGGCGCGATGTTGGCCGTGTCGGTGGCCGTGTCGGTGGCGCGGGCCGGTGTCGCTTCGGCGCATGCCGTGCTCGAGAGCAGCACGCCCGCGAGTGGTGAAGCGCTGTCGGTGTCGCCGACCGAGTTGGTGTTCGACTTCAACGAGGACGTGCAGATCGCGCTTGGCGGAGTGAACCTCGCCTCTGCCGATGGCCGCCGGCTCGACATTGGTGCGCCACACCTCCGAGAGGGGCGCACCGACGTGGTGGTGGCGTCGGTGCCGACCTTGCGGGCGGGCCAGTACGTGGCCGAGTTCCACGTCATCTCTGCCGACGGGCACCCGGTGTCGGGTGACATCGTGTTCCGCGTCGGCGAGGGCGCGGTCGATGCGAGCCTTGCCGGCGCTGGCGGAGGTGTGCGTGCCGTGGGTCTGCTCTACGGGTTCGCCCGGTTCCTGCTGTATCCCGCGCTCGTGCTGGCCATCGGGTTGTGGTTGTTCGCGATGTTCGTGTGGCCGCCTGTGTGGCGGCGCGTGCACCGACTCGCCGCGGTGGGTGCAGCGATGGCAGCCATTGCTGCGGCGCTGCAGTTCGTGTTGGCCACCCCGTACCTGGGCGGTACCTCGTTGGGTGATGCGTTCAGTGCGGCGAGGTGGGGTGACGTTGCCTCCACCACGGTGGGTCGCTGGCTGCTGGTGCGGATGGTGGCCGCCGCGTTGCTGGCAGCCTTCGCGTGGCGTCGCCCCACTGCGGCTGAACCCCGTGACGTGGTGGGCGGCTCGCTGTACGCCGGGCTGGGGCTTGCCGTGGCGGTGAGTGCGGTGGGCGATGGGCACGCCGGTGCCACGGGGTGGCTCTCGGCCGAGTTCCTCGGCGGCGTTGCACACGTGGTGCTGGTGGCGGGCTGGCTCGGCGGACTGGGCGTGCTGCTGTGGGCGGTCGTCCGTCGCGACCGGTGGCTGACAGTCGGCGCTGCAGCCCATTGGAGCCCGGTGGCCATGGCGTACGTGGGCGGCATCGTGCTGACCGGTGTGGTGCAGGCGTGGGCGCTCATGCCGACCTGGCATGCGCTCACCTCCACCTACGGTCGATTGCTCGTGGCGAAGACAGCGGTGGTGCTGGCGATGGTGCTGCTCGGCAACCTCGGCCGCGTGCTGCTGCAGCGACGCGCCGATGGTCGCCTTGCCCGTTCCGTGATGGTGGAACTGGCGCTCGGCCTTGCGGTGTTGATGGTGACCACCGTGCTGGTGCAGACCAACCCGTCTGCCGCCGAGTCGAACGTGGCGGCTCCCTCGTCTGTGCCCACCACCACGGTGGCCACCACCGCGCCGGCGTTCACCACCGCGTTGACGCAGGGTCCCTGGACGGTGAACCTCACGCTCGATCAGGCGGCGGTGGGCAGGCACCGGATGACGATCAGCCTCGACGACACTGCGCTGCCACTCGGTTCGCCGGTCAGCCTGCAAGGCCGACTCCTGCTGGCCGAGAAGAACCTGGGACCCATTCCCGTGCTGTTCATCCAGACGGGCGACCGCAATTGGTCCACCGACGCGGTGGAGATACCCGCTGCGGGCACCTGGTCGTTCGAGGTACTGGTGACCGACCCGAGCACGTCCCTTCGATTCGCCACCGACATCCCCGTCACCGACCCCGGAGCCACACCATGACCCCCTTCCCGTTCGTTCGTCGTTGCACCCTGGTGCTGTCCCTCGGCGCGGTCGCCCTGGTCGGCTGTGGTGGCTCGGGTGATGCGAGCAGCGCCGTGCAACCCGATGCGTCGGTCCCGAACGCCACGGCTATCGACACCGGGGCGCCTTCGACCGACTCGGGGTCGACGGTCTCCGCACCGTCTGACACCGGATCGACACCCACTGCGCCCACCGACTCGACGGGTTCGACAGCAGCATCCGAATCCACCGCAGCGGGATCGGGCACCACAGCGCCCGGTGGCACGGTGCCCTCAGCCACCACGTTGAAGCCGGGAGTCACCACCGTGCCGCCCGCCACGACGGTGCCCCCAGCCACCACGGTGAGGCCACCCTCCAGCACGGTGGCGCCCACGGCGCCGCCCACCACCAAGCCGCCCACGAAGCCGAGCACCGTCACGAAGAGCTGTGCTGCCGACGGCGCCGTGACATCGGTGAAAGTGCCGGCGGGATCCACGTTGATCCTCACCGTCACCTCGGCCACCGAGCAGGAGTTCCATGTGCACGGGTACGACCTCCTGGGGTCGGGCACGCGGTTCACCTTCGTGCTCACCGCTGACCCGAAGTTCGACGGTGCCATCGTGGAGAGCCACACCACGCAGAAGCCCATCTGCACCATCGACGTCACCTGACCCGTGAGCGACACGCAGTCGGTCGGGAACCGAATGACCGTAGGGTGCGTCGGACTGGCCATGGATCGACGCAACTTCCTCACCGCATTCATCGGGGCTCCCGCCGTGGCCGCATTGCTGGCCGCGTGCGGCGACAACTCGTCGGGGTCTGCCGACACCGCACCCACCGACACCGGGTCGACCCCGACGACCCCGCTCGGCATTCCGCACCCCACCGGAGCGAACGAGATGGTGATCCGAATTGGGTACGAGGGCGGGTTCGTGATGCCGTCGTATCTCTTCCAGCGAGTGCCGAACCTGCTCGTGAGTGGCGACGGCCGGGCCTTCGTTCCCGGCGCCCAGGCCGCCATCTACCCGGGGCCGCTGCTGCCCGCCCTCACGGTGCGCACCATCGATGAAGCCGGGGTGCAGGCGGTGCTCGCCGCCGCGCAGGCGGCCGGTCTGTTGGCTGCAGCGCCCGACTACTCCATTCCAGCCGACGCGCCGCAGGTGGCCGATGCCCCCAACACGGTGGTGGCCATCAACGCCAACGGCACCACCTACGTGCACAGCGCCTACGCGCTCGGCATCGGTGGCGAGACCACCGAGAGCACGCCGGCGCGCACCGCGCTGTTGACGTTCGTGAACGCGATGAGTGATCTCGCCGGCGTCGCCGGGGCAGAGCACGTGGGTACCGAGGAGCTCTGGAACGCGCCGACGTTCCGCCTGCGCGCCACCCCCAACGACCCGAGCGGCATCACGGATCCGGCACCCACGGTGTTGCCGTGGCCTGCCGACACCGGGGTCACGCTCGCTGCCGCCAGCAACTGTGTGCAGGCCGATGCCGCGAAGGTGGGCGAGGTGCTCGGTTCGGCCAACCAGTTGACGTTCTTCACCGAAGCCGACTCGTCGGGCGCAACGGTGACCTACGAGGTCGTTGCCGTGCAGCTGCTGCCCGGCGACGAACCGTGCTGACCGGC
>CAZQPJ010000080.1:0-4741 GCA_964595105.1 uncultured Bifidobacterium sp. | reverse complement strand
CGACCGGCTGACCGGATCTGCTGGCCCGACCGGTCCCGTGGGCGCACCGCCGCACGCTGGGTAGCCTTCCCACCGTGACACGGCTGCGCATCGGACTGGCCCAGATCAACCCAGTGGTCGGCGACCTCGCCGGCAACGTGGCGAGGATCATCGAGGCGTACGACCGCGCCGAGGCCGCCGGATGCGATGTGGTGGCTTTCCCCGAACTGGCCATCACCGGCTACCCCCCGGAAGACCTGGTGATGAAGCCCGGTTTCGTCGCCGACAACATCGCAGCCCTTCAGCAGGTGGCGGCACACACGCGGAGCTGCGCTGCGGTGGTGGGCTACGTGGCGGCCGACCGAGATCTCTACAACGCCGCGGCAGTGTGCGTCAGCGGTCATGTGATGGGCACCTATCGCAAGCGGCTGCTGCCGAACTATGCGGTGTTCGACGAGGCCCGTTACTTCACGCCGGGTGATGCGAACGATCCGTACGAGCTCTACGTCATCGCGGGCGTGAAGGTGGGCATCAGCATCTGCGAGGACGTGTGGAGTCCCACGGGTCCGCTTGCGGTGCAGGCCGCTGGCGGTGCCGAACTGAACATCAACATCAACGGCTCCCCGTTCCACGTTGGCAAGTGGGGCACTCGAGAGCGCATGCTGGCCACACGGGCCGCCGACGCAAGCTGCGCGCTGGCGTACGTGAACCAGGTGTGCGGTCAGGACGAGTTGGTGTTCGACGGCGGCAGCATGGTGTTCGACGCCGAGGGCAACCTCGTGTCGCGTGCGGCGATGTTCACCGAGGAACTGTTGGTGACCGACGTGGTCATCGAGCCCGTCTACCGCAAGCGTCTGCTCGACCCTCGTGGTCGTCGCACCGACGACGAGATGCGGATGGTCATCATCAGCGAGCGCTCTCGCGCCACGGCCGAGCCGGCTCCTGTGCGGATGGCGGAGCTGCCCGAGCCCGACCAGGAGCTCTACGACGCGTTGGTGCTGGGCACTCGCGACTACGTGCGCAAGAACGGCTTCACCGACGTGGTGATCGGTCTGTCGGGTGGCATCGACTCCACCATCGTGGCCTGTGTCGCGGTCGATGCATTGGGCGCCGAGCATGTGCACGGCGTGTCGATGCCTTCGCGCTACAGCAGCGACGGCTCACGCACCGATGCGAGCGACCTTGCCGAACGGTTGGGGATCGACTTCCGCACCGTGGCCATCGAGCCGGCGTTCGGCGCATATCTCGAGATGCTGCAACCGTCGTTCGACGGGCGCGACCCCGACCTCACCGAGGAGAACCTGCAGAGCCGCATCCGTGGCACCACGTTGATGGCGCTCAGCAACAAATTCGGCTGGATGGTGCTGACCACCGGCAACAAGAGCGAGATGGCCGTGGGCTACTTCACCATCTACGGCGACAGCGTGGGCGGCTACGCGGTCATCAAGGACGTGTTGAAGACCCGGGTGTACGACCTGTGCCGCTACGTGAACCGTCGAGCAGGTCGCACCATCGTGAACGAGAGCGTGCTCACGAAGCCGCCGTCGGCCGAACTGCGCCCCGATCAGCGCGACGACCAGAGCCTGCCCCCGTACGAGGTGCTCGATCCGATCCTGCAGCTCTACGTGGAAGACGACCGCACGGCAGCGGAGATCATCGAACTCGGTCATCCGGAGGCGGTCGTGCGTCGCATCGCGCGGCTCGTCGACGTGAACGAGTACAAGCGTCGGCAGTGCCCCCCGGGCGTGAAGGTGAGCACGAAGGCGTTCGGCAAGGATCGCCGCCTGCCCATCACCAACGGCTACCGCTGACCGCTGCTCAAGCGCCGGCCGACAGGCTGATGATGTGTCCGTCCTCGGGGTGCACCGTGCCGTCGAGGGTGGCCAGGTAGGTGCGCTCGAGCGCGGTGGCGCCGGTGCTGCGCACGATGTTCATCCAGCCCTTCGAATGGGTGAGGAAGTCGGCGAGCGCCCCGCCCACGCGGGCCTCGAACTGCTCGCGGCCCCATTCTGCGGAACGCTTCTTGATCTGGGTGGGGGCGAAGAAGAAGGCGGGCGCCGGGCCGGGCAGGTCGCCCGTGGGGCCGCCCGCGGTCCAGTGCGTTGCACCGACTCGGCAGGAGTGGCGCAACTGGTCGGAGAAGTGGCGGTGCACGCGGCCCAGCACGTCGGCATTGCCCGCCATGTCGACCAGCACCGCAGTGGTGCGGCCATCGACCGTTTCGAGTTGGTCGTACTCCACCACTCGGTCGTACAGATCGGTCGACTCGACGAAACCCACGTGCGAGGCAGAGGTGAGTCCCACCACCTGCAAGCCACCGCGTTCACGCAACCGGTGGGCGAGCGCCAGCGAAGTGCGGCTCGACGCACTGGTGACCAGCACGGTGTCGGCACCGAAGAAGCCGTTGTCGCCCAGGAAGTCGTCGACGAGGAACGAGGTGATGAACAGACCGCGGGCGATGAGGTAGTGGCCCTCCAGTTCGGGCGTGTACGCCGGGTCGTGGTCGAGCAGGTTGAAACTGCGGTAGGCGGGGGCGTGCACCGACCGGTGTTCGCCGCGGTCGCTGAAACCCTCGGCCGTGGCAGCGGCCTGCACCACGTGATGATCGGCCATGGGGAAGAACCCGAAGTAGCGCCCGCCCACCTCGACGCCCGGGGTGGTCGACGCCGTCACGCGTCCGATGCCCATCACCGGAATGCGACCCCAGGGCGCGTCGGCGGGGAAGAAGCCCCAGTAGGCCAGCGCGTCGCCCGCCACCGCGTAGGTGATGTTGTTCGCGGTCAAGGCGAACGATTCCACGTCGAGCAGCACGTGCCCGTCGGGCAATGCTTCGGGGCGCTGGTCGTTTACCAGTCGGGTGCGGTGGAAGTCGGTGCGATCGACGTCGAAGTGCATGCGCCGACCTTAGTGGCGCCACCCAAACTTCTGCCCGGGCCTCTGACAATTCATGATGGGGAGCGCTGCACCCGATAGCGGTTGATGCTGATCATGGTGAACGTGGCGAACACGGCACACAGCACCGCCGGCCAGGCCATGCCGTATCTCGTGTAGGCGCGTGTGGCCACGAGGCTCGCTGCGGCTCGGCCGAACGTGCCGAACGCGAACGACAGTGCCATGCCCTGCGCGGGCGAACTGGGAAACAGCTCGGTGGTGATCGGGAGGCTGCACACCACGGCGAACTCGAACGCGGCGATGGCGAGCACGAGTGCGATGAGGCCGGGCACCAAGTGGCCATGGGCCACGGCCAGCACCGCTGCCGACGGCACCATCACGCACGTGCCGATCACGGTGGCGCGTTCCTTTCCCCAGTGGTCGACGAAGCGGGCCGACGCCAGCGAGGCGAGGAGTTCACCGAAGCCGAGGCCGAACACCACGATGCTGACGCCGGTGTCGGTGAGGCCGAAGTGATCCTTCAGCCAGCTGCCGAACGTGACGAACAGGCACTGCGTGGCGAACATCAAGCAGGCGATGCCACCCACCACGAGCCAGCCGCGCCGCAGCATGCGCCCGGACTTCGCGGCCTGGCGGCGCGCGTGGGCGGCGTTCGCCGGGTCGGGCGGAAGCACGGCCCGCAGCACCAACGCCAGCACCAGCACGCTGCCACCGCCCACGATGTAGGCGACGCGCCAGTTGGTGGCCGCAGTGATGAGACCCATCAGGGTGACGCCGATGAGCAGCCCGCCTGCCCACGCCGTTTCGCACAGCGCCATCACTCGGCCGCGACGTTCGAACTCGACGCGGTCGCTGATCCAGGCGCCCAGCCCGAGGTCGAACAGGACCTTGCTCTGGGCGAGCACGATCAGCGACGCGGCGAACCACAGCAGGTTGGTGCTGGCAGCGGTGGACCACGCGGCCACGGCCACCACCATGAGGCCGAGGCTCAGGGCCGTGCGCCGCTGCATGTGATCGCCGAGTCGTGCCGTGAAGGGCGACAACAGGCCCGAGAGTTCGGTCACGGCCAGCGCGGTGCCGATGCGATCGAGCGTGACGTGTTGGCCCGCCGCGATGGTGGCGAGGAACGGCGGTGCGAAGCGGAAGCACGCGTTCGCGCACGCACGTGCCACGGTGAGCAGGGTCACACGATGGCGGACATCCTCGGCGTATGTCTCGTCGAGAAACCGGCCCAGCACGTGGCGACCCTAGCCGCAGGCATGAAACCAACAGGCGTTCGGGGCACGAGGTCGCTAGCCTTCCGAACCCGTGGCCCTGATTGTGCAGAAGTACGGCGGCACCTCCGTTGCCGACCCCGACCGAATCCGCGCTGTTGCCGAGCACGTGGCCTTCACCCGCAGCCACGGGAACGACGTGGTGGTGGTGGTGAGCGCGATGGGCAAGACCACCGACAACCTCATCAAACTGGCCAACGACGTGTCTCGCACGCAGCCGGGCCGTGAGATGGACATGCTGCTCACCACTGGTGAGCGCATCTCGATGGCGCTCGTGTGCATGGCACTGGCCGACGTGGGCGTGGAGGCGATGAGCTTCACCGGCAGCCAGGTGGGCATCGTCACCGACACGGTGCACACGAAGGCGAAGATCCTCGAGGTGAAGGGCGACCGCGTTCGCGAGGCGCTGGCCCAGGGTCGAGTGTGCGTGGTGGCCGGGTTCCAGGGCATCAGCACCGCGAACGAGATCACCACGCTCGGCCGAGGCGGCAGCGACACCACTGCGGTGGCACTGGCAGCGGCGCTCGTCCTGGCGAAACCCCTGGCTCAGATTCAAGTCGTCGCTACTTCGGTAGGCGGCGAACGCGATCACCTGA
>CAZQPJ010000079.1:0-9390 GCA_964595105.1 uncultured Bifidobacterium sp. | reverse complement strand
GGCGGACGAGATCGGCGAGGGCGTACGCGAGGCCGATGGAGGGAGACACGTTGCTGACGCCATCGAGGGCATCCGCCACCTCGGCGAGATGCGACGCCGGCATGCGCGCCAACATGTTCTGCACCACCGGCCGCAGCGGTTGCCCGATGCGGCCGGCCGAGAGGCTCTCGGCCAGGCGAGGCCCGAGTGATGCCGGATCGTGGAGCAGCGCAGCGAACTCGGGCGTGATGGGCAGTTCCGGGAGCGACACCAGCACCTCCGGCGATGGCGGGTGCGGAGAGCGACGCGTGCAGGCCAACGCAGGCACCCACTCGATGAGCCACCGGGCGAGCGGACCGGCGGCCAGCACGACCCGACCGTGCCGCACGGGGTCGCCCCGGTGCCGGGAGAGCAGCAGCGGCACGAGCTCCGGTGCCAGGCGATAGCCGCTGTTCACCACCGACAGCACCCATTCGTCCTCGAGCACCGCCCACTCGCCCACCACGGTTCGCCACGTGAGGCTGGCCGCGTGTGGCGTGATCGGACGGGGGTCGGGCTCCGGGGCGCCCATGGTGGGCACCGGCGGTGCGGGCACGACGCCCGCTCGTCGCACCGCCGCGCACGTCGCCACCTGCTGCAGCAGCCGTTGCGACGGGGTGGGTTGGGGGTTGCACGCATCGAAGTCGGCCAACGCACCGTCGGGCGACTTCGGCGGCTCGCGTCGGTCGGTACCGAGCAGTGCGGCACCGACGAGTTCGGCCCAGTGGTGCTCGATCGTGGTCATCGCGCCCCCACGAACGAGGCATCGGCCATGGGCCCGACGTCGACATGACGATCGGCGAGATGCAGCGTGAGCGGCAGGAACCCCGCCACCGTGAACTCGCCCGTGATGACCACCGGCTCACCGGCGCTGCATGCCAGCACCATGTGAAGGCACCGGGCATCGCCGACCAGCGGCACCGAACCGGTGGCGTCGGTGACGACCCAGCGGCCGTTGTGCAGGGTGGGTGCTGCCCTCACACAGCAGGGAAGCCGCTCGACCCACGGTTCGGCGGCGAGGGCGCGACCCACCTCGTCGCACGCCGCCGCAACGCCGAGCGCTGCCACCGTGCCGCAGCCAACGGGTTCCGCATGACGCCGACCCATCAGGGCGCGCAGACCGAGCACACCCGGGTAGGGGTACACGTCGGCGTGCACCACGCTGCCGACCTCCAGCGACGTGTCGAGCGATTGGCCGTAGGCGGCGAACGACAGCAGCATCGCCCATCGCCCGGTGTCGGTGCCCCTCAGCCACACCCGTCGCACTTCGATGCGGTCTTCGCGGGTGTCACTTCGACCCATCACCACCCACTGGTCGGTGAGGGGCACACCCTCGAGAACCTCTGCCTGACGCACCTGCCACCCGATGGCACCTGCCACCGAGTCGGAGAGGTCGGGAGGAAGGTCACCCAATCGCGAACCCGCCTCGGCCAACAGGTGCAACAGCCCCATCTCGGCCAACACGTGCTGATGCCAGTCGGGCATGGCACCCACGGCACCGGCCAACCTGCGGATGCGGTTGGCCATGCCGCCCACCTGCGCGTCGACGAGTCGCGCCGCGAGTTGATCCCATGTGGAGTACTGGGCGATCGATGCATCACCCAGGCCAGTGCGCATGCGATCGTCGAGCCAGCGATCAAGCTCGCGCAACCCGGCCGACATGCGGGCCGACCGTTCGTGCCGGTCGTGACGCGAAGGAGGCGGTGTCGGAGCCGGCGCGGCGGGCGCGCCCGATGTCGAAGAAGACCGGGCCGCGCCCTCGGAGGGCTGCGCCGACGACTGGGCCGGCACGGCGGGAGTGTCGTCGGTGGGAGATTCGGGGGGTGCCACCGGCGGACGGGCGGCGGGCACACGAGCAGGACCTGCGCCGGCCGCCGCGGCGAGCGCCGCGAGCCTGCCCACCACCGGCGCGGTGGCGACCGCCGAGGGCACCCGACCCCGAGCCCACATCAGCAACAGGGCGATGACATGCTTGCACGGGCGCTTGCGGCTGGGGCACGAGCAGTACGACGAGGCACCGACGTGGTCGACCACGCACTCGTACGGCTCTCCGCCGGTGCCGACGCATCGACCCCACACCGCACGCTCGTCGCACCCTGCACCGGCCCAGCGACTCGGCACGGCCAGTGGCTCGGCGATGGCCCCGGTGGCGGCGTCGGGAGCGAAGGCGAGCACCTGCTCCACGGCCCACACCTCCGACCCGGGACGCGACGATTCAGCCATACCGCCACGGTACCCGTGGGGTGTGGCGCAGATGTCGCCCGCCGCCTGCACCCGTCGCGTCAGCCTGCCAACACCGTGGCGGCGGCACGAGCACCGCTCCGCAGGGCGCCTTCCATGAAGCCGGCGTGCTCGTCGGTGTGCTCGCCGGCGAGGTGGAGTCGGCCGTGAACCGCACCGAGCGCGCCACGCGAGGCCGCCCACTGTCCGGGGCCGAAGCAGGTGTACGCCCCCAGGCTCCAGGGGTCGTTGGTCCAATCGGTGTGCACACGCTCGCCAGCCAGTCCCTTTGCGCCGGGAAACAGTCGCTCGATCTCGGACAGCACTCGGTCGGGCGCCTCGGGCAGCGCCCCGAAGGCGGCGCCGTCGTACGACGAGAGCAGGCTCGTCAACACGCCGGCATCCCCCGCCTGGTCGTCGGTGGTCTCCCAGAGGTGACCGAAGGCCCGATCGGACAGCACCGTGCCGTCGAGGCCGGCATCGCGCCAGACGCGACGCGAGAACTGGACGCTGATCTTGCCGCCCACGCCGTATCCGATCGCCCCCAACTCGAGCGGCATCCCCGGCCACAGTCGCGACAGCACGGGCAGGGGCACCGCGGACACGACGGCGCCAGCGGTCAGTTGTTCACCGTCGACCTCGACCACACCGTTGAGGGGGTCGATGGCCGCCACCGGTGTACCGAGCCGCAGTCGGCCACCGAGTCGGGCGGCCAGTCCGGTCGCCAACTGGTCGAGCCCACCCACGAGACGATGCCGTTCACGCAACCCGGGTCGCTGCACCCCGTGCAGGTGGGCGGCGAACCGCTGGCTGATCTGGTCGGGTGGCAGCATGAACTCGGTGCGGAGGTCGCGGCCGATCACCAGCCTCGCCATCACCGACAGGCCCAGGCCGCGCATGAGGTCGTCGAGGGTGCCGTGCTCGAACTCGTCGCTGTCGGCGAGGGCGGCCACGGCGTCGTCCCACCGTGCGAGTTCCGGCGCCAACGTCGCGTGCAGGTGCATCGGTACCGCTCGCCCCCCGGCATCCACGAGCGTCGCGGCGGGATTCAGTTCACCCTCGCGCTCGGTCACCGCCAGGCCGAGGTCGGCAGCAAGCGCCAGCACTTCGCTGTGGTCGGCATCGATGAACTCGGCCCCGCGTTCGCACCACTGCCCGTCGGCGAATCGGTGACTGAACACGCGTCCACCCACGCGGTGACGCGCCTCGAACACCACCACGTCGAGGCCGGCGACGGTGAGATCGACCGCACAGCGGAGGCCGGCCAGGCCGGCACCCACCACGATGACGTCGTGTCGGCTCACCACAGCGAGATCTGTTGCGGAGCGATGGAACGGTGCGAGCCCGGCCACGGCACGTAGTGCTCCATGAACACCCAACTCCGCCGGTGGATGGCCGATGGTCCGTAGCCCTGCAGCGCAGCCTTGTGCACCGGGCACGGGTAGCCCTTGTTCGTGTCGAAACTCCATTGCGGGTAGCTCCGCGCCGCGTCACGCATCAGACGGTCGCGGGTGACCTTCGCGAGGATGCTCGCTGCCGCCACCGACAGGCACACTCGGTCGGCCTTCACGCGCATTTCCACGTGCCGCACGACGCCGTCGAGGAAGTTCCACTTCCCATCCACCACCGCGGCGTCGGGCACCAGTGGCAGGGCGGCCACGGCGCGCCGCGCTGCCAGTCGCTGTGCTTCCGCCATGCCCAGGTCGTCGCACTCCTGCTGGCTCGCCGCGCCCACGGCCCACGCGTCGCACCAGTCGGCGATGCGGTCGAACAGACGCTCGCGCTGTGCCTCGCTGAGCAACTTCGAGTCGCGAACGCCGTTCACCCGTCGATCACGCGGCAGCACGGCCGCTCCCACCATCAGCGGCCCTGCCCACGCGCCACGACCGACCTCGTCGATGCCCACCACCACCTCGTGGCCATCGGCCCACAGTTCCCTCTCGATGGAACGGGTGGGCGCTGCGGTGGCCATGACTCGTCAGCGCAGCACGATCGACGCGGGGCCGTGCTGCACCTCGCCCACCACGGTCCACATCGGTGAGAGCGCACCCACGGACGCGGGGCTCACGGCCGCCAGCAGACCGCCCGAGGTCTGCGGGTCCATGCACAGCGCTTCACCCTCGGGTGAGGCGGTGCTCACAAGATGGGCCCGCACGTATTCGCGGTTGCGCGCATCACCACCCGTTCGAACCCCTCGCTGCGCGGCCTCGAGCGCACCGGGGTAGGCCATGAGTTGCTCGGTGTGCACCACCACGGTCACCTCTCCGCGTTCGGCCATCTCCCAGCCGTGGCCTGCGAGCCCGTAACCGGTCACATCGGTCACGGCGTGCACGGCATCGCCCAACGACTGCAATTCCTCGGACGCCGCCCGGTTGAGGCGGCGCATTCCGGCGATGGCGGCGGACTTCTGCGCTGTGTCGCCGCCGGCCAGCGCCAAACCGGTTCCCAACGGCTTGCTGAGCACCAGCACGTCGCCCGCCCGTGCGCCACCCTTGCGGAACACTCGGTCGGGGTGCACCACGCCCTGGACGGCGAGCCCGAAGATGGGCTCCGGGTTGCGGATGGTGTGGCCGCCGGCGATGGTGCCCCCGGCCTCGGCCACCACGGCCGCGGCGGCGTCGAAGATGGCGACGATGGCGTCACGAGGGAAATGTTCCGGGAACGCTGCGACGTTCACCGCGATGGCGACGCGGCCACCCATCGCGAACACGTCGCTGCATGCGTTGGCGGCGGCGATGGCGCCGAAGTCGGCGGGGTGGTCGACGAGCGGGGGGAAGAAGTCGGTGGTGCTCACCAGCGCCACGTCGGGAGCCACCTGATAGATGGCTGCGTCGTCGAACGGCGCGAGGCCCACCAGCAGCGACGGGTCGGCACCGGTGGGCATGTCGCGAACGAGGTCGGTGAGCAGCGACGCACCCCACTTCGCCGCGCATCCGCCGCACGACGTCCATTCCGTCAGCCGGAGGTCGGCGAAGTCGTTGTCCGTCGCAGTCACGGCTGCATCCTAGGGTGTGCCCCGTGATCACCGTGGGCCCGTACACCTTCAGCGACACCGATGCCGATCGCACCGTGGGAAGCCATGCGGTGGTCTGGAGCCTCCTCACCGAAGGACGCGACCCGGCGGTGGTCGAACACCTCGCCCCGGTGCTCACGGGCGACGTCGCCCACGATCTGCCGCTGGTGTGGGACGCGTGGGCGGCCGCCGGGCACGCCTATCGTGCTGCGGGGGCATTGCCTCAACGGGTCGACGGCACCGTGGCTGCGCTGCATCGTTCCGACGGGGGCATTCCCAAGACGGCCGTCGAGTCGGTCGAGGTGGGCTGGCGTGGCGTGGTGGGCGACCGTCAGGCCAGCCGCACCCACCATGGCCGACCGTGGCAGGCGCTCTGCCTCTGGAGCACCGAGGTGATCGACGGCTTCCGCTCCGACGGGCACCCGCTCGCACCCGGACTCGCCGGCGAGAACATCACCGTCACCGGCCTCCCGTGGCCCGAGGTGCGACCGGGGGTGCACATCCGGGTGGGCGGCGTGCTGTGCTGCATCAGTTCGTACGCCATCCCGTGCAAGCAGAACACCGGCTGGTTCATCGACGGACAGTTCATGCTCATGCACCACGACCGCGGCCCGGTGAGCCGTGTCTACGCCACCGTCGTCGAACCCGGACACATCCGCGTCGGCGACCCTGCGGTGCTCGAGCCCTGAGCCACCACACGAATCGAGGTTTCCGTGACGCACACGTGCGCACGGAAACCTTGATGGCGCACCTTCGATTGAGCACCTTCGGGGCAGGGCGACAAGACTCAGCGCCGTGCCCGCCCCCTACCGTGTGATCGCCTTCAGCGGCAGCGTCCGTGCCGCCTCCACCAACTCCGGCCTCGTCCGCCTAGCACAGCGCGTTGCTCACCCTGATCTCGCGGTGGAGATCATCGACTGGCTCCCCGAACTCCCATGGGTGAACCCCGACCTCGAGGATGCTCCCCCGCCTGCGGTGGCGAGGTGGTGGGCCGAACTCCGCGCTGCCGACGCACTGGTGGTGGGCCTTCCCGAGTACAACCTCGGCATTGCTCCGATGGCGAAGAACGCTCTCGACTGGGCGACCCGTCCGCCCGACGACCGTGCCATCGCCGGCACGGTGGTCGCGTTCATGTCGTCGGCCAGCAGGTCGGGCGGCGAGCACGCACAGACCAACATGACGCTCATCCTCGGCTTCCTGGGCGCCACGGTGGTCGATGAGCCACGCGTGCGGCTGGCCAAGCAGTTCGACCAGTTCGATGAACACGGCGACACCGACGACCCCGACATCGTGGCCGCGGTCACTGCGAAGATGAACGCCGTGCTCGACGCGCTCCGGGCACGCGACGTAGCGCAGGCGGGCTGATGCGCGAACCACGCGAGATCACGCTCACCACTGACGCGGCGGCCGCGCTCGGTCAGATCCTGGGCATCATGACCGACCAGGCGTTGGCCGGCGAGGGCCGACCCCGCTGGGACGTCGAGACCCTCATGTCGCTCGAAGTGCGCCTCGGCGTGGCCGCCGGGGTGAACGACTGGGCGTTGCCCGATGCCGGGCCCGATCGCACGGTCACGCTGAGCATCGACGATGCAGCACTCCTGCTCGACGGAATGGCGTTCACCGAAATGGCCTCGGTGGAGTTCCCGTGGTTCGACATGGTGCGCTGGACAGCCGACTTCATCACCACCGAACTCCGTCAGCACTGGACCGACGAGGAGTGGCGCACGCACGCCGCACGGCCGTGAGGCGGCGGCGCCGGGGCTGCGTTCACCATTCGAACGGGCCCACCGGCACGTCCCGGTAGTCCTGCTCGCACGGTCGGCCCACGAGGGCCCACACCCGGCTCTGCGCATTCGGCGCCAACTCCACCACCATCGACGCAGTGGTCGCCTCCACGTCGTCGGCGTGCATGCACACGCTCCAGCCGGGCTCGCCACACGAGTCGTGCGAGCGCAGGTGCTGCATGATCGACTCGACGGTGACACTCGGGTCAGACAGCACACGGCGCGACGCGTCCCACCGAGGATTCACCAACCGCTCCACCGGCTGCCGCGGATGCCGGTGCACTGCATCGAACGCCGGTATCGAGGTGCGGTTCGAAATTGCTCGTGCGTCGACCACTGCCTCCACTGCGTGGTCGGTGCCGCTCGTGTCGACCACGAACGCCGCGCCCGCATCGGCAACGAGGAACGAGTTCCAGTAGGGCCGACCATTCGGCACCAACGCAGGGTCGTGCCCACTGCCACCCTGTCCGTGGCGTGCCAGAAGGTCGACGATCACCTCGACGGCACCCGCGGCCGACTCAGCACGCTCCAGCGCGAGTCGCACGAGGTCCATGCCGGTGAGCCCGGGAGGTGCACCGCGCGGGTCGAGAGTGGTGTACACCGCGGTGTTGCCCACAGCGACGCCGGCCTCGTTCACCCCGTGCTCGGCACCCCAGCACCAGGCCGGGCGCGACAGCACGCAGCCCAACGTGTGCGTGGCGTGCGGCTCGATATCGATGTGTGTCACCCGCAGGCTGCCGCCATCGCGCCGAGGCGACGACCACTCCACCACCTGTCGTTCCCGTGGTGGACGGTCGCTGTTCTTGGCGAACACGGTGCGAGCCGTGGCCGACACCGACGGCAACGCCACCAACACGTCACACATCAGCTGAACGAGCCGCCCTCGTCGAGCCGCATCGGCGACGCTGCGGCGGAGGGCGGCGCTGGCCACAGGGCTTCACCCTTCGCCTCGCGAGTGCTCCATCCCGAGCCCACCTCGGGGGCGGTCAGTACCACGGGGTCGCCCGACTGCTCCCACAGCACCGCCGGCCGTTCGCCGTGCCACCGCACCGCGTACGAGACCGTGCCGGAGGCTCCGGTGGGCACGCCGTACACCTCGAAATTCGCCCCGATCCACGACGGCGGGAACCCCTGCGGCAGCAACAGTGCTCCGTCGTCGACAGGTGTCGCCACACGGGCTTCGATCCAGCCGAGGAAGCGGGCCGACTCGGTCGGCGCATCGACGGGCAGACCCATCGATGGCGACACACCGATGCGCCGACGCATGGCAGTGAGGTCGCGTCCGGCGCGCCGATCGCCCGCCGCCGCGAACACGACGCCGGCAGCGGTGAGGGCGTGTGGCACTGCCCAGTCGTCGCCGCCCGTACGGGCCACACGTTCCGCAGTCGCCGCCACCTCGGGCATCCACGCCTCGGGCTTCTCCCCCATTCGCACCAACTGCGCCACGCCCAGCAGGAAGGCCGGCGCATCGTCGTCGGGGTGGCTGGGGCCGGCAAGGGCGAGTTCGCAACGCGCGGCCACCACTCGTTCGACGGTTCCCTCATCGGGCAGCAGGAGCCGCGATGCCCTGTCGGCCATGGCCGTCCAGCCACGCGACACGCCGGCCGTCGTGGGGAGACCGGACGGCAACGCGCCCGGGCCCCGGCCGTCGTGCGCCACTGCCACGGTGAGCACGGCGTGGTGCCCCACCGGGAACACGACACTGCCCTCGGGAAGCGCTATTCCCTCGATGACTCCCGAGGCCGGCCGCGCCGAGAGGAGCCGACCGTGCGTGAACGCAACAGCGATGGGCAGGGGCGATTCGTTCTCGACCTCGATGACGGTGAGCCCACCGTGGTCGGGGACGCTGAACACGCGCTGCACGGCATCGCCGTTCGGGATGCGGACCCGTGTCTCGGTGACGGGTGTTCCCCCGATTCGTGTCTGTCGCACCGCTGCCTCGCGCTCGGGACTGTGCCAGCGGTCGTCGGCCGCAACGTGCCACTGCAGCGACGGTTCGTCACGCCACGGCTCGATGCCTCCCCACGGGGTGATGGTGGCGCGCCAACGCCCGCCGAGGGCTCCGGTGGTGGTCATCGTCACTCCATCTCGCTCTTGCGCGACCGCTGCATCAGCGCCGCCAGCGCGTCGGACGCCGACCTGCCCTGGTGGCACACCGCCACCACCTGTTCGGTGATCGGCATGTCGACCCCGTGGCGGCGGGCGAGGTCGAGCACGCTCGGCGAGCTCTTCACTCCCTCGGCGACCATGTTCATCTCCGCCACCACGTCGGCGATGGCACGCCCACGCCCGAGTTCGAACCCGACGGTGTTGTTGCGGCTCTGCTTCGACGAGCACGTGGCGATGAGGTCACCC
>CAZQPJ010000078.1:5858-9440 GCA_964595105.1 uncultured Bifidobacterium sp. | reverse complement strand
GGTTTGGCCTTGTCGGTGGCGCCCACGTACGTCAACAACACGAACGTGGGCACCGCTACGGCGTCGTACACCTACGCTGGTGATGCGAACCACACTCCCTCGGCTGCGGCCACCCCGGTGACGTTCGCCATCACCCAGGCGAGCTCGGCGGTGACGGTGACGTGTCCGACGACGGCGGTGACGTTCACCGGTGCGGCGCTCACGCCGTGCCGGGCCACCGTGACGGCGCCGGGCGTTCCGAGCACGGTCACGCCGACCTACTCGAACAACGTCAACCCGGGCACTGCCACGGCGTCGTACTCGTACGCCGGCAGCGCGAACGTCACTCCCTCGTCGGGCTCGGCCACGTTCACGATCATCTCGGCCACGCCCACCATCACCTACACCGGCACGCAGATGGCGAACTCCTCGGCGACCTCGACGCTGACGCTGTCGTCGGCCACGGTTCCGGCGGGCTGCACGGGCACGCTCACCTACGCGCTCGACCGGAACCCGACCACCGGGGTTGATGGCACGTTCGCGCTGTCGGCGTCGCCGGTGAGCACATCCGGCTGGCGCAACGGTGTGTACGTGGTCACCACGTCACGTGCCGCCACCGCTGGCTGCGCTGCGGTGAGCGACAGCAGTTCCACCATCACGGTGGCGAGCACCACCGCTCGTGCCTACGGCGGTGGCAACTACACCGTCGCCGGCACGCCGCGAGTTAGCGTCGGCTGGTTCATCGGGCCGAGCACCACTTCCGTGAGCGGCGAGATGCAGTTCATCCAGAACGGTCGGTGGAAGTTCAGCGGAACACTCACCACCTACACCAGGGCGACCTCCACGGGTACGTCCACTGGTACGGGCACGCTGTCGTACTGGAACTCCACCACGGGCGCGTGGGTCAGTGTGGGCACCGCCATCCCGGTTCGCCTCGTCACCACCAACGGGGCAAGCGGCACCGTGTCGACCACGTTCACCTACACGCCCAAGGTCGGCGAGCCTGCACTGCCGTCGACGGCGGCGCAGCGCATCGGCACCACCATCAAGGTGGGCTGAGCGCCGTCGGCTCCGTCGTGTTCCGTGCCTCGGCGGGGCACCGTCCACCGCTCACCGGCGGTGACGCGGTGCCCCGCCAGACGGTACGGTTGGGCACAGGCGTGCCCGCCGAGGGCACGAACGAGCGCAGAAGGATGCATCAGTCGTGAGCAGCTACGCAGTGGTGAACCCGGCAACCGGTGAGACCGTCCAGACGTACCCGACCATCACCGACGAGGCACTGGGCGCGGCCATCAACGGCGCCAGCGAGGCATTCCGCACCTGGTCGCGTCACACCACGGTCGCCCAGCGCGCCGCGCTCATCTCGCGTGTGGCCGAACTGCACACCGAGCGTCAGGACGAACTGGCCGCCATCATCGCACGTGAGATGGGCAAGCCCATTGGCGATGCCCTCGGCGAGATCGGCTTCAGCGCCGCCATCTACCAGTTCTACGCCGACAACGCCGAGGCCTTCCTGGCCGACGAACCCATCACGCTGATGGGTGGTGAGGGGTCGGCGGTCGTCCGCAAGAGCCCGCTGGGCGTGCTGCTGGGCATCATGCCGTGGAACTTCCCCTATTACCAGGTGGCCCGTTTCGCCGGTCCGAACCTCATCATCGGCAACCCGGTGCTGCTGAAGCACGCCCCGCAGTGCCCCGAGTCGGCTGCGGCCATCGAGCGCATCTACCTCGACGCCGGTTTCCCTGCCGGTGCCTACACCAACATCTACGCCACCAACGAGCAGGTTGCCGACATCATCGCCAACCCCATCGTGCAGGGCGTGTCGCTCACCGGCTCCGAGCGTGCGGGTGCGGCGGTGGCCGAGATCGCCGGTCGCCACCTGAAGAAGGTCGTGCTCGAACTCGGTGGCTCTGATCCGTTCATCCTGTTGTCCACCGACGACCTCGACGCCACGGTCGAGAAGGCCGCGTTCGCCCGCGTCGACAACTGCGGTCAGGCGTGCAACGCCGCCAAGCGTTTCATCGTGATGGACCACCTCTACGACGAGTTCGTCGAGAAGTTCACGGCGGCAGTGCTGTCGACCAAGCAGGGCAACCCCACCGACGAGGGCATCGCCATCGGGCCGCTGTCGTCGTTGGGCGCTGCGCAGCGGCTGGCTGCACAGGTCGATGCTGCGGTGGCAGCGGGCGCCACGCTGGTCACGGCGGGCGAGCGGTCGGGTTCGTTCTTCCCGCCCGGCGTGCTCACCAACGTCACCCGCGACAACCCGTCGTTCCACGAGGAGCTGTTCGGCCCGGTGGCCATGATCTTCAAGGTCAGCACTGAGGACGAGGCCATCGACCTCGCCAACGACACTCCGTTCGGACTGGGTTCGTACCTGTTCACCACCGACCCCGATCAGGCTGCCCGCGTGGCCGACGCCATTCAGGCCGGCATGGTGTACGTGAACATCGTCGGTGCCGACAGCCCCGAGCTGCCGTTCGGCGGCGTGAAGCGCTCGGGTTCGGGTCGTGAGCTCGGCCGCTGGGGTGCCGACGAGTTCGTGAACAAGAAGCTCATCCGCGTCGGCGCCTGACGCGTCAGGTCGGTCCGCCGGCAACCGCCTGCGCCAGCAACGTCCGCAGGATCCGCACGATGAGCGCCACGCCCAGGATGGCCACGCCGATGCCGGTCATGATGATCGTGACACCGGGGTCGTCGCGCTGGCCCGGAGCATTCACCGCGGTGACGACGAACCACAGCAGGGCGGCCGCCACGATCGCCCCGGTGGTGATGTCGACGTAGCGGAAGGCGCCCGCTGAGAACAGGGTGCCCCGGCGCACCATGGTCACCAGTCGCCACACGGAGACCGACACCGTCTGCACCGCGGCCATGCCGAGCACCGTGATGACACGCATCGCCGTCAATGCCGCCGAACCAGCCTCGGGGTCGTTGCCGGCGATCAGCGTCCACAGCATCGCCACTTGGATGGCGGCCGTGCCGACGAGCACGACCGACAGCACGAGCCGCAGCGCGGCAACGGTGGGGCGTCCCATGCCGAGCGCCGTTCCGTTCGAGGGGGGTGGCATCAGCCGCGCCGTGCCCGCTCGATCTCGGCGATGTCGATCCTCGTCATGGTCATCATCGAGTCGAACGCTCG
Organism: uncultured Bifidobacterium sp.; assembly: GCA_964595105.1. GTDB lineage: Bacteria > Actinomycetota > Acidimicrobiia > Acidimicrobiales > Ilumatobacteraceae > UBA668. Next base: position 6,322 of record CAZQPJ010000078.1, on the reverse strand, counting down.
CTTCCGGGCCGCGAGGTCGGGATCGTTCATGAGGTCGATGAGCACACGAGGAACGATCTGCCACGACACGCCCCACTTGTCCTTGCACCAGCCGCACTGGCTCTCGCGGCCGTCGTTGCCGACGATGGCGTTCCACAGTCGGTCGGTCTCCTCCTGATCGTCGGTGGCGATCTGGAACGAGAACGCCTCGGTCTGCGGGAACGTCGGTCCGCCGTTCACCCCGAGGCACGGGATGCCGGCCACGGTGAACTCCACCGTCAGCACGTCGCCGGCCTTTCCATTGGGATAGTCACTGGCGGCGGTGGAGACCGTGCCCACCGAGCTGTCGGGAAACACCGATGCGTAGAAGTGGGCTGCCTCCACGGCGTCATGGTCGTACCAGATGCAGATGGTGTTCTTCGGTGTCATGGGTGGCTGGGTTCGGTGGCTGGGTTCGGCGGTGTGGGCGAGGCAGAGCGTACGTC
>CAZQPJ010000078.1:0-5758 GCA_964595105.1 uncultured Bifidobacterium sp. | reverse complement strand
GGTGGCTGGGTTCGGTGGCTGGGTTCGGCGGTGTGGGCGAGGCAGAGCGTACGTCGCGAGTTGCGCTCCGAGGGGACGGTTTCGGGTGGGCGGCGTAGAGTCGGAGGGTGCGCATCGTTCTCGAATCCGACAAGTGCCAGGGCCACAACCGCTGCTACGCCCTCGCCCCCGAACTGTTCGACGTCGACGACTACGGGCAGTCCGTGCTGCTGGTCGACGGCGACATTCCTGCCGACCTCGTCGACAAGGCCCGCCTCGCTGCTGCCAACTGCCCCGAGTTCGCCATCAAGATCGTGGAGAGCTGACATGACCGACACCGCCCCGCCCCCCGGCTACGTGCCCCCCATCTTCGGCGACACCCCCGAAGGCACCCATGTGTGGCAGCGCGTGCCGTACAACCCCGACGACTACGGCCCCGTCGCCGACTTCACCACCGACTTCGATCACGCCGACCCCTCGTACAACCCGGTGGCGCCGGAGGTGTGGAAGTCGCTGCGCGAGGGCGGCTGCCCCGTGGCTCACTCTGACCGTTATGGCGGCATGTGGGTACCCCTCACGCACGAGACCGTGCACGAGGTGGCGTACGACACCGAACACTTCACCAGTCGCTCGGTGGTGGTGAGTGTCGGTCGCCCGGGCGACCTCGCGCTGCCAGCGCCCATCGGCGTCGCCCCGCCCATCACCAGCGACCCGCCCTTCCACGGCGTGGCCCGACGCTTGCTGTTGCCGGCGTTCGCTCCGAAGAAGATCGAGCCGTGGGAGCCCGAGGTGCGTCGCCTGTGCAACGACCTGCTGGACCGTCTCGGCGACATCACACCCGGCGAGACGGTCATCGACGCTGCGGTGCAGTACGCGCAGCACATTCCGGTGAACGTCATCGGCCGCATGCTCGGCTTCCCCGAGAAGGACGAGGAACTGTTCCGCAGGTTCGTGCACGACACGCTGGAGCGCATCGCCGAGGAGCCGGGAACGGTCGACGGCCGCGACGAACTCGGTCAGTACATCCTCGCCCAGATCGAGGAGCACCGTGGGAACCCGCGCGACGATCTCACGTCGTACCTCATGGGCGTCGAACTCGACGGCCAGCCGGTCGACGACAACATCGTCGGCGGCATGATCGTGCTGCTGCTGATCGCCGGCATCGACACCACGTGGTCGGCCATCGGCTCGTCGCTGTGGCACCTGGCCCAGCACCCCGAGGACCATCAGCGGCTGCTCGACGACCCGGACGTGATGACCTTCGCGCTGGAGGAGTTCCTGCGTCACTACGCCCCCGTCACCATGGCGCGTCTGGTGGCCAAGGATCACGACTTCCACGGTTGCCCGATGAAGCAGGACGACTGGGTGCTGCTGCCGTTCCCTGCGGCGAACCGCGATCCGCTGCAGTTCGAACAGCCCGACACCTTCATCGTCGACCGGCAGGAGAACCGTCACGCGGCCTTCGGCCTCGGCATCCACCGCTGCATCGGGTCGAACCTCGCCCGGCTCGAACTGAAGGTGGCGGTCGAGGAGTTCATCGGTCGGTTCCCGCGTTTCGAACTCGCCGGTGACACCCGCTGGAGCGTGGGTCAGATCCGCGGCCCGCGCGAACTGCCGGTGCGCATCCTTTCCGTCGCCGATTGAACCGACGGACCGGCCGATGACCCGCATCCTCGACTTCAACGGCCGAGACGCGGAGCGCACCGTCACCGTTGCGTCGATCACCGCGCTGAAGGGCAGCGGCCGCCAGTACGTGCAGGTGACTGCCGGTTCTGCTGAGGAGGCCGCCGCGGCCGATGCAGCGGGCATCGAAATGGTGGTGTGCCTCGCGGCGTCGGTCCCGGCCGTTCGTCAGGGGTCGAGTCGGCTGTTCGTCACTGCGGCGATCGACTTCGGTGGCGAGGTGACCCTCGACGATCTGTTGGCCACGGCCTTCCGATCACTCAGCGCTGGTGCCGATGCGGTCATCACGGCGCGCCGCCTCGACGCCGTCCGTCTGCTGGCCGCCGAGGGCGTGCCGGTGATGGGGCACCTCGGGTTCGTGCCGAAGCGCTCGAACCAGTTGGGTGGGGTGCGCACGGTGGGCCGCACCGCCACGGAGGCCGCTGCGCTGTGGCAACAGTTCCGCGAGTTGGAGGATGCTGGCGCCTTCGCGGTGGAGTGCGAACTGATACCTGCACAGGTGATGGCCGAAATCACTCTGCGTACGTCGTTGGCCACGATCTCCCTCGGTTCGGGACGCGATGCCGATGTGATGTTCCTGTTCCAGAACGACATCGTGGGAGAGAGTCCGCGGGTGCCGCGCCACGCCCGTCGTTACGGCGACGTCGCTGCGCTGCAGCGACAGATCGCCGATGAGCGCGTGAGGTCGCTGGAGGCGTTCCGTGCCGATGTGCTGAGCGGCGCGTTCCCCGGCGCCGATGAGATCGGCCACATCGACCCGGAGGAACTGGGGCGGTTCCTCGAGACGCTCGACGGCGAGCAGCGACCCTGACGGCGCGTGCCACTCCGAGGAGGTCCACCCTCAGGGGGTGACGGGCGCCGTTGCTGTCCCGGGGATCGGTAGGCCGGTTCGTGCGGACACCCGTGGCATCAGTGCGGCGATGAACGGCCCGGCACCGACCACCATCACCATCGTCATCAGGCCGATCGCGCCGCCCAACACGGCACCCACCAGCGCGCACCCGGCCTCGATGACCCAGCGCGACACGTTCAACGACATCCCGTGGCGCACCAGTGCCAACTGGAACACCTCGGTGGGTCCGGCACCCAGCGACGACAGGATGATGCAACACACGCCGAGGTAGAGCAGCAGCAGCAGCGGCGGGATGAGTCCGATGCGAAGCGCCATCGGCAGCGCGTCGGGCAGCAGCGCCAATCCGAGGTTCACCAGCGCGCCCACTGCGAAGGCACCGCCGAACGTGGCGACTCCCGGGCGCTCACCCAGTGCCAACGCTGCACCCAGAAGCAGCACGGCGCTGATCCACGCAGCGGTGCCGGGTTGGATGTCCAGCCACCGCCCGATGGCGGTGTTGAGCACGTCGTAGGGCGACACCCCGAGATCGATGCGGATGAGTACCGACACGCAGACTCCCACCAGCAGCCAGCCGACGAGCAGCACCGTGATTCTGCGCGTCATCACTCCTGCGAGATGATGGTGGAGGTTCCCCAGGTGTCGCCCACCACGTAGCCGGCGGGGTAGGGGTCGGTGGCGTCGACCACGTACTGGTGGAAACCGGTGATCCATGCCCGGCCGCGGATGGTGGCCTCGATTGCTCGGTACGGGCCCACCGACGTCTCGCCCACGATCGTTCCGTGGAACCGTGACCCGATGATCGACTCGTGGGTGAGGCCGCCACCCACGCCCAGTTCGCCGCGGGCATGCAGCGCCGCCATGCGCGCCGTGGTACCCGTGCCGGTGGGCGACCGGTCGGACCGACCGGGCGACACGATGCACGTGTTGCGCGCCATCACCCTGCCGGGTTCGCCGTCCATCGGCTGCACGGGCATGGCGAACTGCACGATCGACACTCCCTGCACGCTGGGATGCTCCGGATGCACCACGGGGTGCTGGTCGCGGGCGGCCATGCGGATCTTCTCGCCCAGTTCGGCCAGGGCTCGAGCCTCGCTCGGCACCACCTCGAACCCGAGGTCGGCCGCTTGCACGATGGCGTAGATCATGCCGCCGTAGGCGATGTCGACATGGATGGTGCCCACGCCCTCGACCTCCACCGGTGCGTTGATGGCGAACGCGAATGCCGGAACGTTCTTCAGGGTCACCGAGACGCACTTGCCGTCGCGGCACTCGGCCACGATGTCGACCGGTCCGCCCGGCATGTCGAGCCGGAAGCGGCTTTCCGGTTCGGTCATCGGCACGATGCCGGTCTCGAGCAGCACGGTGGCAATGCACATCGTGTTGCTGCCCGACATCGGCGGGTACTCGGTGGGCTCCATGATGACCGCACCGGCCACGCAGTCCTCCCGTACCGGCGGCGTGAGCAGGTTCACGTGGCGGGCCACCGAACCGCGGGGTTCGCAGATGAGCATCTTGCGAATGTGGTCGTGGTCGCGCTCCATGGCGATCTTGCGTTCCATCATCGTGGCGCCGGCGGGTGGCAGCACGCCGCCCGTGATGACGTCGCCCACCTCACCCTCGGCATGGCAACCGACCACGGTGACGATTCGCTTCGGGTTCATGGTTTCCTCCGGTCAGGTGACACGTGCAGTGTTGCCGATGGCGACCTTGTCGTGCGTACTCACTCAGGCCGCTGCCCACCCCGTGATGCCCACCACCTGCAGCACCAGTATCTCGGCGAAGGGCGCATCCACGTACTGCGTGTAGCGCTGGGTGAGCAGCGAGCCGAGCGTGTCGACCACGGTCGCGGGAGGTTCGGCCTGCCATGCCAGCTCAGCGCGAACCCACCACAGCCGAGTCCAGTCGTGACGGTCCCAGTGGTCGACCAGCAGGGTCGCCCTGGGATCGGCCTCCAGGTTGCGGTGACGCTGCAGTCGGGTGGATGACTTCGGCTTCACCGTGTCGATGGGAATGCCCACCCAGCCATCGGGGGTGATGGCATACACGCACGGCACAGCGTCGATGCCCCGCTCGGGGTGCAGCGTGCAGAACACGCCATGGTCGTGGTTCGCAAGCCGTGAACTGGCGTCATCGGGGGTCAACCGCACGGATCAGGCCTGCTCGGTGTTCGCTTCGGCGCGCAACTGCTCACGCAGTTCGCGCTTCAGCACCTTGCCGTAGTTGTTGGTGGGCAGGGCTTCGACGAAGCGGTACTCCTTCGGTCGCTTGAAGCGAGCGATGCGGTCGAGGCAGGTGCGGTCGAGTTCCTCGGGTGTGGGTTGCGCGGCGCCCTCTGCGGCCACGACGAAGGCAACCACGGCCTCGCCCCATTCGGCGTCGGGGCGGCCGACCACCGACACGGCCTTCACGCCCTCATGGTGCAGCAACACTTCCTCCACCTCGCGCGGGTAGATGTTCATCCCCCCGCTGATGATGAGGTCTTTCGATCGGTCGCGCAGGGTGAGGTAGCCATCGGCGTCGAAACTGCCCACATCGCCGGTGTGCAACCAACCGCCGCGAAGCGTCTCGGCGGATGCCTCGGGCTGGTTCCAGTAGCCCGCCATCACCACGTCGCCGCGCACCAGCACCCCGCCCGGCTCGTCGGCCGGCAGTGCATTGCCCTCGTCGTCGACCACGCGCACCTCCACATCGGTGCGGGTGGTGCCAACACTTTGCATGCGTTCACGCCATCGCGGGTGGGTGGTGTCGGCGTGGTCGGCCTTCGAGAGCGCGGTGATGGTCATCGGTGTCTCGCCCTGGCCGTAGATCTGCGCAAGCCGCGGGCCGAACACGCCCAGCGCCTCCTGCAGGTCGGCCAGGTACATCGGTGCACCGCCGTAGATGATGGTCTTCAGTCGGGTGAGGTCGGCGGCGGCCGTGTCGACGTCGGCAGCGAGACGCTTCACCATGATCGGCGCAGCGAAGAACGACAGGCCGCTCCATTGCGACAGCAGCGAACGCAGCTCGGCGCCGTCGAGTCCACCCGATTCGGGAATGACGCTCGTGGCGCCGCGGGCGATGTGCGGCAGCCCGTACAGGCCCGAACCGTGCGAGATGGGCGCGGCGTGCAGCACGCAGTCGCTGGGAGCGATGGGGTCGATGTCGGCGAAGTAGCTGAGCGACGCCATCAGCAGGTTGCGGTGGGTGAGCGTGGCACCCTTCGGTCGGCCGGTGGTACCGCTCGTGTAGAACAGCCAGGCTGCG
>CAZQPJ010000077.1:0-9511 GCA_964595105.1 uncultured Bifidobacterium sp. | reverse complement strand
TTCGGACATCGCGTGCGACGCTACTACGCCACGTGAACGCGGGAACAAATGGTGCTCATCGAGGAACCGGTCACGCCGGCGGCAGGGCCTGTGTGGCGTCGAGCCACCACGCCATGCCGTTCTCGATCTGCTCCCGGGTGACGCCACCCGCATAGAAAGCACCCGAACGCGCCGCCTGGCCCCGGTGGTCGCGGGCGTACTGCACGGCCTCCACGAGGTCGGCGGCGAAGCGCTCGACCACGCCCTGCTGCGTGTTGGGCCGCGTGATGCAGAAGTGCAGCGCCGGCGGCAGTTGCAGACCGTTCATCCGCCAGCGTCGCGACGCGAGGAAGTCGTTCACGAGGAAGATGTCGAGGCCGCTCTCCGGCGTGGTGGTGAAGGCGACGTTGAAGAACGGGTCGCCCAGTACCTGCAGGTCGTCGGTGGCTCGGACGACATCGGCCACCTCGCTCGCGGTGCGGAAGATGTCGGCAGCGATGGCGCGATAGCCCTCTCGACCCAGCGACACCATGGCCGCCCACGCCGAGGCGATGATGCCGCCCGACCGGGAGCCACTCATTCCCGGAGACGTGTAGAGACCGCCCGGCCAGTCGGGCACGATGAAGTACTGGAGTCGACGCAGTTCGGGCGAGCGGTACAGCAGCACGCTCGAGCCCTTCAGTGCGAACCCGTACTTGTGGGTGTCGGCGCTGATGGAGGTGACACCGGGCAGGCGGAAGTCGAACGTCGGCACCGGATAGCCCAGTTCCTGACCCCACGCGAGGATGAACCCGCCGAGACAGCCGTCGACGTGGAGATTCGTGCCGCGCTCCACGGCGAGGTCGGACAGCGCCTCGATGGGATCGACCACGCCGTGCGGGTAGGTGCCGGCTGACGCAGCGATGGCGACGGTGTGCTCGTCGACCAGCGACCGCACCGAGTCGATGTCGGCCACGTACTTGTCGGTCACCTCGGCGCGCCGCACCTCGATGCCGAAGTAATGGCACCCCTTCAGCAGTCCGGGGTGTGCCGTCACCGGCATCACCACGTTCGGCTGGGTGATGCCGCGCTCGAGACCCCACTGCCGGTACACGAGCATCGGGTTCATCAGGCTCTCGGTGCCGCCCGAGGTGAGCACGCCGCAGGCCGTACCGCCCGTGGCCTCGCCGTGCAGCATGTCGAGCGTCATCGCGATGATCTCGCCCTCGAACCGTGTGGCGCTCGGGTACATGTCGCGCTGCAGCACGTTGGCGTGGCTGTAGTGACCGAACACCTCGTTGAGGAACTCGTAGTGCTCCTCGTCGCCCGAGTAGATGGAGCCGCTGATCTTGCCCTCGTGGTACGGCGAGTCCTCCTCGTGCGCCATCGCCGCGATCTCGGCGAGGATGTCGGCGCGGGGGCGGCCCTTCTCGGGGAAGGCACGGGTGACCGGGAACCGGTCGGCGTACGGGTAGAGACCCATGGTGGTCCTTTACGTGAGGGCGTGAGCGGGGTGCAGTTTCACCAGGCGGTCGAGCGCCGCCTGCATCACCGGCCGGTACTCGGGCCGCGGCTGGTGCACCTGCTGCACCTGCAGGAGTGACGGTACGTCATCGAGGCGCAGCATGCCGAGGTCGGCGAAGGCGAGGAACGCTGCGCCGCGGGCATTCGTGGCCCGCGGTTCGGCCAGTCGGTGCACCGCGCGATCGGTGGCGTCAGCCAGGATCTGGCCCCACAGCGGGCTCAGCGCGCCACCACCACCGAAGGTGAGGTGCGGGAAGGCGTTCCCCACGAAGGCCTCCACCGGCGGTACCAGCCACGCGAGGTTGAGGGCCACGCCCTCCAGCGTGGCGCGGATGGCATGACGCCGGTCGTGGTGCAGCGAGAGGCCCACATAGGCGGCACGCACGTCGTCATTGGGGCTCGGGGCGATCGAGCCGAGCAACCAGGGCAGGAACAGGGCGCCCTCGCAACCGGGTGCCACCGTGTCGGCGTCGAGCAGGGCCGTGTCGGGGCTGTCGTACCCGAACAGCCGCTGCGCCCAGTCGAACGCGCGACCGCCGAGGCCGTTCTCGGCCATCACGTAGTACATGTTCGGCACGGGGCTCGGCACGCTGAGAATGCCGGACCCGAGGTCGCCGCCACGCTGCTGCATGTGGGTGACGAGCACCGAGGTGGTACCCACGATCACCGAACCACGATCAGGGGTGAGCGCTCCACTGCCCACGGCCGAGGTGATCGAGTCGATGGTGCCCGGCACCACCGGGGTCCCTGCGGGGATGCCGAGTTCGGCAGCCGCCGCCGTCGTCACCTCTCCCACCACGCCGTTCAGGGGCACGAGGGGCGGCAACTTCGTCGGGTCGAGCCCGGTGGCGGCCACCAGTTCGGGGTCGTACTCAGTGCTACCCCAGGTGCGGTTGTCACACGTGAGCTGACCGAACACCGTGCTCTGGGTGGACACCACGCGCCCGATGATGCGGCCGGTGATGTAGTCCATCGGCTCCACCAGTGCGTCGGCCGCCGCATACGCCTCCGGGTGGTTCGTCTGCAACACGTGGGCGTGGGCGATGTTGTCGTTACCACTCGGCAGCGGAATGAGGCCGTGCCGATCGATGAACAGCATGAACGAATCGTCGGTGAGCAGGCTCAGGCTGTGGGCGGCTCCACGCGTGTCCATCCAGAGAATGCAGGGGCCGGTGGGCAGGCCGGTCGACGTCACCGGCACGGTGCTCATGTACTGACTCGTGACGGCCACTGCCACGATGGGCGGAACCGGCGACACCGCTGCAAGCACGTCGCGGGTGGCGGCCACCACGGCCGACCACATCTCGCCGGGATCCTGCTCGGCGCCGCCGCCGTCGAGGATGGTGGTGTGCACCGGGCGACTGCGCCACGCCACGGTTCCGCCATCGGGTGTCACCAGCGCCACCTTCGGGCCGCCGGTACCGAGGTCGATCGCCAACACGCATTCGGTCATGGGCACACATTGTCAGGTGCTACACCATGCCCATGACGCAGGACGCCGTCGCCGCTCTGCTGGCCCGGGTTCCCCGATGGGCCGGTTCGACCATTCGGCTCGAGCCGCTGCGCGGTGGTATCACCAACACCAACTGGGTGGCGGAGGTCGGAGGCGAACGGTTCGTGGTGCGCGTGCCGGGCGAGCGAACCGAACTGCTCTGCATCGACCGCGAACATGAGGTGGAGGCCGCCACGCGAGCCGCCGAACTCGGCATCGGCCCCGGCATCGCCGGCGTGCTGCCCGAGGTGGGAACCCTCATCACCGACTTCGTTCAGGGGCAGCACCTCGACCCCGAGGCCTTCAACCGCCGAATCGCCGACGTCGTACCGCTGCTGCAACGGTTCCATGCCAGCGGCACGCTGCACGGCCGGTTTCCCATCCACCGGGTGGTCGAGTGGCATGCGCGGGATGCGGCAGCGAACGGGGTGGAGGCACCCGAGGTGTACCGCCGACTGCTGCAGCAGAGCCTGCGCATCGAGGCGGCGTTCGCCGAGGCACCCATGCCCGAGGTGCCGTGCCACAACGACCTGCTACCGGGAAACGTGCTGTTCGCCGACGATGGCCGGGCCTGCCTGCTCGACTTCGAGTACGCAGGCATGAACGACCGCTTCTTCGACCTCGGCAACCTGTCGGTGAACTGCGGCCTCGACGCCGCCGCCGACGAGGAACTGCTGCAGCTCTACTTCGGTGAGATGACGTCGGCCCGCTGGGCGAGGCTGCAACTGATGAAGGTGATGAGCGAGTTCCGCGAGGGCATGTGGGCGGTGGTGCAGCAGGCCATCAGCACGCTCGACACCGACTTCGTCGCCTACGCCGACGAACGGCTGGGCAACTGCGAGCGCCTGGCCACCTCGGCCGAGTTCGAACAGTGGCTGCTCGACGCCGCCCACCCCGCCTGACCCCCCGCCCGCGCGCCCCGCCCGCCCCCGCCCCCCACACTTCGCGAGGACGTCGCGCCCCTTTCATGGTGGCTCGACGAAAAAGGCGCGACATCCTCCCCGGATTGGGGGGGGTTTGGCGACGGAGCCGGGGACGGGACGCGGAATGGGCCGGGGTTTGGGGACGGGACGCGGAACGGGCCGACCCGAAGGCCGACCCGTTCGCACCTACTTCGAGTTCGAGGTGAACTCAGAGGCTGCCCTTCTCCAGGGCGTCGAGTTCACGCTCGATTGCACGCAGTTCTTCGGGCGTGCCCTGCACCTTCGGACCGGTGAACCACTTCTTCGCCGAACCAGCCCACCACAAGCCAACGGCGATGAAGCTGAGCACGATGAGCGGACCCGTGTAGTTGGCGCTGTTCACGTGGTCGGGGTTCCACCACTGCCACTGCGGGAACAGCGGGGCGAAGAACAGCACCGTGATGAATGCAACCCATGCCACCGAGATCCAGCCGATGGTCTTGCTGTGGTTCTTCAGGTTCCACGGACCCTGCTGGAAGTTGGGGTTCTTCAGGCGGAGGTAGATCGGGATCACGTAGCTGATGTACAGACCCACGACGCAGATGCCGGTGAGGGCGAAGAAGGCCACCGAGTAGCCATCCTTCTGGATGAGCGCGAGCGCACCCACCACCGCCGACATCACCACGCCCAGCCAGACCGCATTCGTTGGCGTACGGGTTTTCGGGTTGATCTTGTGCCAGATCTTCGACCCCGGCAGACCTCCGTCACGCGAGAACGCGTAGATCATGCGGCTGTTCGCCGTGACCGATGCAAGGCCACAGAAGAACTGACCCACCGTCGAGATGAGTACCAGCAACTTCACGGCGAACCCGCCGAGCACAGCCTGGAAGATGTTCACCGGGCCGAGGATGCTGAAGTTGGTGAGAGCCGCCAACTGGTCCTTGCCGTCGACGTTCGGCACTGCCAACAGGAAGCCGATGTTCAGCACCAGAGCCGCAATCGCCGAGATGTAGATCGAACGCACGATGGCCTTCGGCGCGCTCGTACGAGCACCGACCGTTTCCTCGCTGACGTGCGCCGAGGCGTCGAACCCGGTGATGGTGTACTGCGCCAGCAGGAAGCCGATGCAGAACACGTAGACAGTGCTGATGCCGCCCGACCACGGGCTGTTGTTCTGGAACTTGAACAGATAGCTGATCGGCTGCTTCGTGTCGGGACCGACGAACAGCACACCGAAGATGATGGCCACGCCGATGACGTGCCACCACACGCTGATGTCGCCGAGCACCCTCACCAGCTTCACGCCGAAGGTGTTGAGCATTCCGTGCAGCAGCAGCATTACGAGGAACACGATGAAGAAGTTCATCGCCTTCTCCTCGATGATCGGGCTCTCGGGATTGCTCGAGTAGAGATTGATGAACCTCACCACGTAGTTGGCCAACGCGTAGTCGACCGACGCGATGACACCGATCTGACCGATGAAGTTGAACCAGCCGGTGAACCAGCTCCAGAGCGGCGCGTTCTTCGTGGCCAGCTTCGCCGACCAGAAGTACAGACCACCCGCTGTCGGGTACGCCGAGCAGATCTCACCCATCGACATGCCCACGAACAGGGCGAACATTCCGACGATGAGCCAGCCGAGCGTGATCAGCAAGGGACCGCCGTACGCGGCACCGAGCCAGAAGCTGGTGAAGCCACCAGCCAGGATCGAGATGATCGAGAAGCTGATGGCGAAGTTGCTGAATGTACTCATGCCGCGATTCAGCTCCTGGGCGTAGCCCAGGCTGTGCAGATGCTCGCGGTCCTCGTCCACGGTGTCAGCCATGGATTACCCCCTCCTTGGTCTAGGAACCGATGTGCCCGGAAGCCGCCGATTCCCCCTGGAGGCGCCCGAACTACCGCGTGCTTATCACGTTCGCAGGTTGGACCTGAGCGATGCCTCCGAGAAACCAGTCGACGAGCCGTTCAGCATTGGGGCGACTGAGGGCCACGGCATCCCTCGTACGGGCCAGGAGTTCGTCGGGGCTGCTGCCGATGCGCAGCAGTTCCTGCTCGCCGAAGCCCGTGGCCCAGCGGCGGATCATGGTCTCGGTGGTCTCGGGATGGAATTGGGTGCAGAACATCCGGCCCAGGTGCCACGCCTGCGGGCCGGACGCCGTACGGGCGAGCTCGGTGGCCTGGGGCGGCACCGACACGACGTCGTAGTGCCACTCCATCCACGGGCCGGCCGGAATGACGTCGGGAACATCGGTCTCGACGTCCTGCCAGCCGATCTCCGAGATCTCGGCCTTGAACACCGAGCCGCCGAACGCATGCGCCATCACCTGGTTCCCGAAGCAGATACCGAACACCGGCACCCCGCGATCGGCCGCCTCGTGCAGCACGGCCACCTCGGCCTTCACGCTGTCGGCGACCTCCGGCCAGTAGACGCTCCATTCGCTGCCCAACAGCAGCACCAGGTCGTGGCCATCGAGTGACGGCCAGTCACCCGGGTGCTCGCGGTGACATTCGTCGAACGAGTAGCCGTGCTCGCGGAGACGCTGCCCGACGAAGCCGGGGTCTGCGTCGGCGCCATTGGCGATGAGGAGAGCGCGCATGTGCGTACGGTACCGGCAGTCAGCTGGCGAAGAACACGTTCTTCAGCTCGGTGTAGTGGTCGAGCACCTGCATGCTGTGCTCACGGCCGAGGCCGCTCTGCTTGAACCCGCCGAACGGAGTGCTGTAGCGCACCGACGAGTTCGAGTTGACGCTCAGCGTGCCGGCCTCCATGGCCCGCACCACGCGGATGGCGCGGGCACCATCACCGGTCCACACCGAACCCGACAGGCCATAGTCGCTGTCGTTGCAGATGCGGATGGCATCGGCTTCGTCGTCGAACGGGATCACCACCGCGACGGGCCCGAAGATCTCGTCGCGGCACACCGGGTCGTCGTACTGCGGGGTGGCGATCATCACCGGGTGCCAGTAGCCGGGCCCCTGTGGCGCCTCGCCCGTGTACACGGTGTCGAGCGAGTCGGTGTAGCGCCGAACCCGCTCGAGATGCTGCGCCGTCACGAGCGGGCCCATCGCCGTGTCGGCGGCCATCGGGTCGCCCACCTTCCACCCTTTCGCTGCCTGCACGAACAGGTCGAGGAAACGATCGAACACCGAGCGCTGCACGAGCACACGGCTGCGCGCACAACAGTCCTGCCCGGAGTTGTCGAACACCGCACCGGGCGCGCTGGCCGCCGCCTTCTCGAGGTCTGCGTCGGCGAACACGATGTTGGCGCTCTTGCCACCCAACTCAAGCGTCAGTCGCTTCACCTGATCGGCACAGCCGCGCATCAGTTGCTTGCCCACGGCGGTGGAGCCGGTGAAGGCCACCTTCCGAACCGTGCGGTTCTCCACCAGCCTCCAACCCGCCTCGGGGCCAGTTCCCACCACCACGTTCAACACTCCCTCGGGGATGCCGGCCTCGAGTGCCAGCTCGGCGAGCCGCATGGTGGTGAGCGGCGTGATCTCGGCCGGCTTCAGCACCGCCGTGTTGCCGGCTGCAAGAGCCGGGCCGATCTTCCACGACGCCATCAGGATCGGGAAGTTCCACGGCGTGATGAGCCCCACCACACCGAGCGGTTCGTGAAAGGTCACGTCGATGCCGCCCGCCACGGGAATCGATGAGCCGGTGTGCTTCTCCACCGCACCAGCGAAGTAGTGGATGACATCGGCAGCCGCGTTCGCACACCACGTCGCGCTGCCGAGGGGCATGCCCATGTTGCGCGTCTCGATGAGGGCCAGTTCGTCGGCATGCGCCGCCACGGTGTCGGCGAAGCGTCGCAGCAGACGCGTCCGGTCGGCGGGCGCCATGGCCCGCCATGCTGGGGCTGCTGCAGCAGCACGGGCCACCGCCTCGTCGACGTGCTGGGCCGTTGCCAACTCGATGTCGGCGATCGCCTCTTCGGTGGCAGGGTTGCGGAGCGTGAGGGTGTCGGGCACGGTTCGGAGGGTAGCGGCCGCGGTCGAATCGGCCAGAATGGTGCTGATGGCCCAACCACCGCCGCTCATCGCCGTGTGTGCACGCACGCTGACGTTCTCCGACGAGGGCAAGCGCGATGCGTTCAGCAGCAGTCAGCCCTACAGCCGCGCAGTGGCGCGGGCCGGTGGTGTGCCGGTGCTCGTACCACCCATCCGCGAACTGTCCGCCAACGCGCTCACCGTGCTGCAGCACTTCGACGGTGTACTGCTGCCTGGCGGCGGCGACGTCGACCCGCGGCGCTACGGCGCCGAGCCCGATGACGACACGGTCTACGGCGTGGTTGCCGCACACGACGACCTCGACATCGCGGTGTGCCTCGCGGCCATCGAACTCGACTTGCCGATGCTGGCACTGTGCCGCGGCATGCAGGTGCTGAACGTCGCCCTGGGCGGCACCCTGCAGCAGGACATCGGCAACAGCGACCATTGGATGCGCGAGCACTCGGTGCGCCTCACCCCCGGCTGCCGCATCGCGCTGGCCGTCGGTACCACCGATCTCGAGCACTGCCACTCGGTGCACCACCAGGGTCTGCTCGAGGTGGCACCAGCGCTCACCCCGTGCGGGTGGGCACCCGACGGGCAGCTCGAGGCCGTCGAACTCGAGTCCGCCAGCTGGGTGGTGGGCGCTCAGTGGCACCCGGAGGACACTGCGCCGCACAAGCCTCAGCAGCAGGCGCTCTACGACGAGCTCGTTCGCCGGGCGGCTGCCCGGGCCACCGCTGCCTAGGCTGATGTCGTGAAACCGCTCGTGCTCATCGTCGGCCGACTGGCCAAGGAGACGACCGGCGTGCGCGGCAAGCCGTTCGCCGCCGGCCGGCGTTACTTCCACGCCATTGCCGCTGCGGGCGGTACGCCACTGATGGTGCCCCCGTTGCTGTCGATCGTCGACGATGTGCACGATCTGGTGCGTCGCGTCGACGGAGTGGTGCTGCACGGTGGCGGCGACATCGACCCGAAGCACTACGGCCAGGAGGCCACCGCTGAGCAGTTGTACGGCATCGTCGAGGAACACGACGAGGTCGAACTCGCCGTGGTTCGCGCTGCAGTGGAACTCGACCGGCCGACGCTGGCCATCTGTCGCGGCATGCAGGTGCTGAACGTGGCGCTCGGCGGAACCCTTGTGCAGCACATCGGCAGCGAGGAGCATTGGTTCCGGCACACCGAGGTGAGCCTCACACCGGGGTCACGGCTGGCCGAGGCGATGGGTACCACGACACCGGCCGGGTGCCACTGCGTTCATCATCAGGCGCTCGACCGCATCGCCGATGGCCTCACCGTCACGGGCACCAGTGCCGACGGCATCGTCCACGCTGCCGAACTCGATGTCGCCCGCTGGACGGTGGCCACCCAGTGGCACCCGGAGGACGACGCCGACCACGACCCCGAGCAACAACGTTTGTTCAACGCCCTGGTCCGCCACATCTGAGCGACTCCGGCCCCGCCCGACCCGACCCGACCCGCACCCTCTCGCTCACCCGCGAGGACGTCGCGCCTTTTTCGACGTGCGCCCATGAAATGGGCGCGACGTCCTCGCGAGGGCCGGGCGGGGCGGGGAGCCGGGGTGGGGCAGGGCGCCCGGGGGCCGGGTGGCCGGGGTGGGGTCAGGGGGCGAGGCGGACGAGCC
>CAZQPJ010000076.1:0-9613 GCA_964595105.1 uncultured Bifidobacterium sp. | reverse complement strand
GGGGGGGGGGGGGGGGGGGGGGGGGGGGGGGGGGGGGGGGGGGGGGGGGGGCTGGCGCCGGGGGAGACCGCGGCGGCAGGGGCTGCAGCCGGCCGGTGCTCGACTACTGAACGGGCAGCAGGCCACCATCGCCTGCGGCGCTGCGCACGGCGGCATCGGTGATGCGCTGCACCAAGGCACCGTGGGCGATGTCGGGCTGGCACGGCCTGCCCTCGGCCACGGCGGTCACCCAGCCACGGGTCATCGCCTCGGTGGTGCGGAACACGTCGCGGTAGGTGTTGTGCACGGTGTCAGTGCGCAGCCCCGCCCACAGTTCGGGCGTCCGCTCCAGCGCACGCGCCGGACCCACTTCGCCCGAACGCAGACCGCGCACCTCCTGCACGGTGTCCCAGTCGTTGTAGGCGTAGAGGGTTCCGCCGCTGCCGTGCACTTCCACGTGGTGGGTCTGGCCGAACGGCGTGCCCTCCCATGCCATGGCGGTCACGATGAGTTGGCCCACGGCCCCATTGGCGAATCGCACCGTCATCATCGCCACGTCCTCGCACTGCTCGTACGGCGCGCCGTCGGGGCGGGGGCCTCGTGCGATGGTGGAGTTCGTCACGGCGCCGATGTGCGTGATCGGGCCCATGAGGTGCAGCGCGAGGTCGATCCAGTGCGTGCCGAGATCGCCGAGCACGCCGCTGCCCGCCTCGGCACGGTCGAACCGCCAGCTGTAGCCGCCCTCGCGGGCGTAGCCCGTGTAGTAGCGGGCGGCCAGGTGGTACGGGGTGCCGACGTAGCCAGTGTCGATGCGGTGCTTCAGTTCGGTGAACACCGGCATGAAGCGGTACGTGAAGGGTGTCATCGTCACAGCGCCGCTCGCCGCTGCCGCCGCTGCAACTTCGTCGGCCTCGATGCCGTTCAGGCCGAGTGGCTTCTCGCACAGCACGTGCAGCCCTCGCTGCAGCGCGGCCAGTGCGATGGCGTGGTGACTGGCGTTCGACGACGCCACGATGACGGCATCGACGTGATCGAACATCGCCTCGTGGTGGGGGAACACCTCGGGCACGCCCCACGCGTCGGCCACGGTGCGGGCCTTGGCGATGTCGCGTCCGCACATCGCTGTCACTCGGCCGCGCGGGTGCTGTGCCAGGGCGGGCAGGTACATCGACTCCGCCCACCAACTCGTGCCGACGATTCCCACCCGAACGCTCACGGCGCCGACCCTAGCCAGCCGCGCCAGCGTGCGATCGCCCTCTACGATCGGCGCGTGACCTCGCTGCGTTCCGGCCCCTACCGTCCCTCCGAAGGCCCCGGCCGGGTGCTGCACGTCACCCCGGAGTCGGCGGGCTGGCGCACGCTCGAGTTCGCCGTGGTCGATGTTCGGCCCGGACATCCGCACCGCGGGTTCGTGGAAGGACGCGAGACCGTCATCGTCACGCTGTCGGGCGCTGGCACCATCTCCGGTGGCGGCATGGAGGTGAACGTGGCCCGCACGTCGGTGTTCCGCGAGGTCGGTCGCGTGGTGTACCTGCCGCCGGGAACCGAGTACGTCATCGAGGCGCCCACACATCTCGTGGTGGCCATCGGCACCGCACCGGCCGAGGGCCTGCTGCCTCCTCGCTGCATCGAGCCGGCAGAGATGCGCACCGAGATCCGCGGTGGTGGCCAGGCACACCGCCAGGTGGTGCACACGCTGTCGCACCCACTGCCGGCCGAGCGCCTCATCGTGTACGAGGTGTACGTACCCCGGGGAACCTGGGCGGGCTGGCCGCCGCATCGTCACGACGGCGTCGACGGTTCGCCGTACCTCGAGGAGACCTACTACTTCCGCCTCGATCGCCCCGAGGGCTACGTGCTGCACCGCAACTTCTGCGACGGTGAGGGCCCCGACGAGAGCGGTGCCGATGCCGACTTCGACGAGGTGGCCGTGGCGCACGACGGTGATGTGGTGTGCGTGCCGATGGGCTTCCATACGTCGGTGGTGTCGCCGGGCTCGAACATGTACTTCCTCAACTTCCTGGCGGGTGACCTGGTGATGGACCAGCGCGTCACGCCACCGTGTTTCCATGCGGAGCACACCTGGATCACCGACGACTGGCTGGCGGGCGAGTGGGACCTTCCGGTCGTGGACGTGCGATGACGCTCGACGCGCTGCGCGACGCGGACGGCATCTTCCGTGTGCTGGCCATCGACCATCGCGACTCGTTGCGGCGGTTCATCGCGCCCGATGAGCCCGAGTCGGTGACCCGCGCCGACATCGTGGAATTGAAGCGCAGTCTCATCCGGTCGGTGGCACCGCATGCCACTGGCGTGATGCTGGAGCCTGAGTACTCGATTCCCGATCTCGTGGCCGAACTGCCGCCGGGAGTCGGCTTCTTCGCGGCGCTCGAGGCACAGGGGTATCTCGACGATCCGTCGACGGCCGTCACGTCGGTGATGTCCGGTTGGTCGGTGGAAGCGGCCGCCGCCAGCGGCGCTGCATGCGCCAAGTTGCTGCTGCCGTATCACCCCGACCGACCGACGGCCGATGCTCAGGTGCGTGCGGCCGCGGCGGTGGTGGCCGAGTGTCGTCGTGTGGGCGTGCCGGTGGTGCTCGAGCCGTTGTTCTTCGGACTCGACGACCCCGCCGACCGATTCCGCGTGGTGCACGCCACGGCCGTGCGGTTCGCGGCGTTGGGCCCCGATCTGTTGAAGCTGCCGTTCCCCGTCGATCCCGCCCTCGTGTTCGACCGGACGGAGCGCATCGACGCCTGCGCCCGCATCACCGCTGCGTGCACCCAGCCGTGGGCGATCCTGTCGGGTGGAGGCACGTTCGAATCGTTCGCCGAGCAGGTGAGCGACGCGTTCGCCGGCGGCGCACGCGGCTTCATGGTGGGCCGTGCGTTGTGGGGCGAGGCCGCCATGGCGCGCGGCCATGAACGACAGCGCCTCATCGACAATCTGGTGCTGCCCAGGTGGAGTGCGCTCGCTGCCATTCCTGCGGCGCGTTGAACGGAACCTGGTTGACTGGCCTGATGGCTGAGGAGTTCGAGGATCGCGACCTGTCGGATTCGGTGTTCTGGGGCGTGAACCTTCGGGGCGCCCGGTTTCGTGATGCCGACCTGTCGGGCGCAACGTTCTTCCACACGGGATGGTCGAACGTGTCGATCGATGGGGTGATCGACCGGTTGGTGGTGAACGGCGTGGATGTCACCGACCACGTGAACGCTCGCGACCGCTGGTACCCGCTGCGCACTCAACTCGAGCCGTCCACGGGCGACGAACTGCGTGCCGCCTGGGCGACGCTGCAGGCGGAGTGGCAGGCGCTGCTCGATCGTGCGGCACTGATGGGGCCCGATGCGGTCATCACGTCGGTGAACGGCGAGTGGTGCCTTTCCGACACACTGCGGCACCTGGTGTTCGCCATCGACAAGTGGTTCTTCGGACCGGTGCTGGGGCAGACGTCGTACACGTGGCTCGGCCTTCCCAATTCGGGTTCGCAGGCCCGCGAGTGGCCCGGTCTGCAGCCGGATGCAGCGCCCACGTTCGCCGAGGTGTTGGATGTCCGAGCCGAGCGGCTCCGGACGTTCACCGAGTTCGTGAGTCAACTCGACGTGGCCACGCTGCCGGCGACGGTGGAGATCGACGAGAACGGTGCCGTGCCCGCCGTGATGTGCTTCCACGTGGTGTTGGAAGAGGAGTTCGAGCACCTTCGTTATGCGCTGCGCGACCTCGACGTCATCGCTGCCGGCTGATCGCCGAGGGCCCGATCGTCAGTCGCCGGTGCCGACCCACACGCCGTCGCGGATGTAGCCCTTCCTCAGCGCAGAGCGATAGCCAGCCTTCGCCGCCAGTCCACCGGCGAGGTGGAAGACGTTCTCCTTGGGTGGCATGGCGTAGCCGCTGGTGGTGTGCGGGCTGTAACGAGCGGACCCGGCGTCATCGACCTGCAGCCAGCCGGTCATCACCACCGAACCCTGACCCACCAGCCGATGCTCGAACCAGTGGGCCAACAGGCCTGCACGCCGGACACCCATCGGCAACGCCGTGTCCTTGAAGACGATGTCGTCGTTGTCGAACGATGGCTGAATGATGTGCGCCATTGGGAACCCGTTCGCATCGGTGTAGCCCACGAGGAAGTGGGTGCACTTCGTCCAGCGGGCGCGGTACTTCTTCGCCCTCACTCGTGCCGCGGTGCCCTTCGCCGGCGGTTGCTGTGACGGGACGACACCCGGCAGGCCGGTGTTGTCGATGATGACGTGCTCGATGGCGATGCTGACGACGACGCGGTGGTCGTAGTACTCACGTGTCACCCACTTCAGCAATCGACCTCGAGGTGCCGTGGGCATGAAGTCGGGTGTGCGGCGTTGCAACTCTGCGGTTGCCCACGAGCCATCCGCCCTGTCGGGGAACGCGGCGCGGCCTTGCACCACCACCATCTGCGGGTGGCTGGTGCCGCTGTGCTGACGCGTGTGGTACACGAGGGCGACTCGGTTGTCGCCGCGCATGCGCAGCATCTTCTTCCAGTTGCCGAAGGAACTGGTCATTCCCACCGTGCCCGCTTCGGCGTCGAACATGCCCACGGTGGTGACCGGCGTCAGCACCACACCGCCAGCAGGGGTGCGATAGGCCAGCGCCACGCAATGGTCGTTGCGGAGGATGTCGATGATGTGGTCGTCGAGCTGTTGCATGGCTGTTCCTTTCTCAGGGTGGTGTGAGGCCCATCTTTCGGTAGGTCTTCGCGGCGGCCGCTGCCCGCGGGCCGCCGAGCATCAGCGCTGTGCGAGCGGCCTGGTACGGCGCCCCGATGCGCTCGAAGATGGCGAGCGCCCCTTCGAGGTCACCCTCGGCTCTGGCGAGGATGCCCGCCGAGTACGGCTCGCGCATGGCTTCCTCGCGTCCGCGCTCGATCCATTCGCCGCCGAAGACCTCGGCGAACACCGCCGCGCGCTGGCTGTACGAGACCGTCGGTTTCGACGACATTTGCCCGTGGAAGCCAGCGCGTGCCTGCTCGAGCCGACCGTGGTGGAGATGAACGTCGCGTCGCATCGCGTCGCAGAGATCTTCGCCAGCATCGGAGTTCGGTGCCATCTCGCGCGTCGTGCGGAACCAGTCGTCGCTGCTGTGCTCGTCGCCTCGGTAGCCGTACACCGCCGCTGCCATTGCGGCCGAACTCAACAGGTAGCCCGCTGGTGGGCGTCCTTCACGTTCCCACCCGGCGCGCATCTGCTCAGCGCAGTCGAGGCAGCGGTTGAAGTCACCGGCGAGATAGGCGATCAGTGAACGGCGTGCGATGGCGGCCCACAGCATGTCGGGTGTGGATGTCTGCTCGATCAACCGGTCACACCACTGTGCAGCCTCGTCGAGACGGTGGGCAAAGACGAGCGTGTCGGTGTACATCGACACTCGGTCGATCCATTCGAGCCGCATTCGGCCGAATGCCGGTGGCTGCGTCGTCATCAGGGTGCCTCGGCGCTCCAGGTTCGCCAGCACCTTGTCGATCTGCCGATCGCGCCAGAACGGCCAGGTGCAGGCGTCGATCAACGAACTGGCCAGTTCCGGTGCGAGCCCGTTCGACAGGAATCTCTCGATGTCGTCGATGTCGACCGGATGCGTGTCATCACCCGTGTGAACCCACGCCGCTGCGATTGCGGCGTAGCCCTGCACCGTGACGTCATCGGCGAAGCGGGCTGCCACTGCCTGCACGGTCAGACTCAGTCCGTCGGGGTCGTCGGGCTCGTCGCTCGCCGCCATCATCGAGTTGAAGCGGAACCATTGCTCGATCATGGTGGAGGTGGCGAACACCCATTCGCGGTCGTCTCCCGCGTCGGCGGCGAGTCGCACTGCCAATCGGAACAACCGCATGCCCTCGTCGTCGCGCCACCGCGACATCCACATCTCGCCGGCAAGCCGTGCGCTGCGCGCATCACCGGTGGCGACGGCGCGGCGTTCGAGGATGGCACTCACGTCGGTCCATCTGCCGTGCTGCGCGAGCCCCTCGATGAGCGCACTCTCCACTCGGTCGAGCGAAGCCGGCTGGTGCGCGAGTGCCGCCTCGTGAGCAGCGAGCACATCGTGGTCGATCTCACCCACGGCGATGTGCCGTTCGGCTGAGGCGATGAACCGCGCAGTGGCCTCGGCGCCGTCGCCGTGTTCGGCCAGTTGCTCGCGAGCGTGATCGCGGACGAGGTCGAGTTGGCGGTAGGTACGGCCGGTCCGCTGCAGGAGCGAGGCATCGCAGAGCCGACCCACGGACGCGGCGACGGTGGTGCCGTCGAGGTCACCGACGACGGCTTCGATGGTGTCGAGGCGCGATGGACCTGCCAGCAACGACAAGCGCCGGTGCGTCACTCGGTCGGCGTCGGTCAGCAGGTCGTGGCTCCATGCGATTGCGTTGCGCACGCTGCGGTGCCGACCGGTGGTGCGGCTGCCGCCTTCGAGGAGATCGAGCGCATTGTCGAGTCGGCGCACGAGGTCGTCGAGGTCGAACACGGCCAGTCGTGCGGCTGCGAGTTCGATGGCCAGGGGCAGGTGGTCGAGCCGTTCGCAGAGGTGGGCCACCACCGTGGGGTCGGGGTGCAGGTCGGGCGCTGCCGCCCGTGCGCGCTGCTGGAACAGGACGATTGCCGCTTCGGCGTCGAGCGGGGCGAGCCGGTGGATGGCCTCGCCCGGCACGGCCAACGCCTCGCGGCTGGTTGCGAGCACTGCGGCGCCTCGGCTGGCGGCCAGCCGATCAGCCACCCGTGCGGCACCCTCGAGCACGTGTTCGCAGTTGTCGAGCACCACGAGCGCTGGTGCAGCGGCAAGGTGCGAAGTCACCAGATCGGCGAGCGACCTGTCTTCACGTTCGTCCATTCCGAGGCCGCGGGCGACCGCGGTCCACACGAGGTCGTCACCCGCGCCCACCGGCAGCGCCGAGAGGTCGGCGAACGCCGATCGGCGGCCCGATGCGACCGTGAGTGCGAGCGTGGTCTTCCCGCACCCGCCGGTTGCCACGAGGGTCACGAGGTGGTGGTCGGCGAGGAGGGTCTCCACTGCGGCGACATCGGCATCGCGCCCCACCAACTCGTGAACGGCCCGAGATCGAGGGTTCCGTGCGGCCGAGGCCGGCACGGAACCCTCCGTTCGGCCGGGTTCGGAGGTGGAGAGCGACGCCAGTGAGGCGAGTGCCTTCCGGTCGGTGGCGCCGGTCTTTCGCAGCAGTGCCGAGACATGGCTCTCCACGGTGCGGACCGACACGTGGAAGCGGGATGCGATCTGCGCGTTTGTCAGCCCTTCGCGCAGCGCAGTCAGCACCTCGCGCTCGCGGTCGCTCACCCGGTCCACGCCGCTCATTCTTGCCGAATCGGGGTTGCGGGCCGGTCCGTAGTGGATCCGTGGTGGATCCGTGGTGACCACGGATGCGGCTCCGTGGTGGCGAGGCGCACGCTGACCTCGTGCTCGACAGCGGGCACCCGACACGAGGAGATTCCGATGAACCACTGCCTGAACACCCAGCTCGCCGCCAGCCTTCACCGCGAGCGCATCGCCGCTGCCGAGGTGCGCGCCGAGCGCCTGCGCAACAGCGCCGACAGCTCCCGCACCCGCCTGACGCCCGGCACCCGCTGGACCTGGTTCGCTCGCCGTTCTGCTGCGGTCCGCCTGGCGGCGGCCTGACGGCAGGATCGGGCACGTCCTCTGGAGCACCCGTACGCTCCGCCGCATGTCGATTCCCCACGTGCTGCGGCGAGGTGCCACCAGGCCCGTTTCGCTGCGCACGCTGTGGGGCGTGGGTATCTCGACGGTGCTCACCGTGGCGGTGATCCCGTACCCGCTCATGGCGCTCTACTCGGGGGCCGAAGACTCGCACCGCCTCCACGACACCGTGGGGGCGCTGCAGTATCTGCCGCTGTGGGCGTTGCCGGTGATGCTGTTCACCCTCGGTCGTGACCGTGAGGGCGCATGGCGGTTGGCGTTGGCGTCGTCGTTGGTGATGGCCGGTGTGGGTGTGTGGGCCGGCGACCTCGTTCCGTCGTCGAGCTGGATGCCACTCGCCACGCTGCTGGTGCTGTGGCCGCGCGACATCCGGTGGGTGGTCCAGCGCCGCTCGCCGCTGGGAGTGGTGGCGTCCGGGCTCGCCATCTGGGTGGCGATCACGGTTGCGCCCAACCTGGTGCGGCTGCAGCGCATGCACATGCCCGACCCGCACACGGCTCGCTTCCACTTCTCAGGCACGGCGGCGGCGTACCTCGCCGTGGCGGCGGCGACAGTGGTGGTCGCGTTGTGGCGAACGGGCGTGACGGTGCACATCACCGTGACCGTGTCGTTGGCGTTGGCCGGTGCGGCGAACTTGGTGTGGCCGCTGCAGGAGTCGTCGATCGATGCCTCACTGGCGTGGACCCTGTTGGGTGCTGCCGCGCTGGTGGGTACCGACGTGGCGTGGGCCCGGGCTCAGCGGCGGCGGCGCACGAGCAACACGACGAGCACCGACACCACTGCC
Organism: uncultured Bifidobacterium sp.; assembly: GCA_964595105.1. Classification (GTDB taxonomy): domain Bacteria; phylum Actinomycetota; class Acidimicrobiia; order Acidimicrobiales; family Ilumatobacteraceae; genus UBA668. The sequence continues at coordinate 1,173 of CAZQPJ010000076.1, read as the reverse complement.
ACCGCCAGCACCAGCACCACGGCCAGCGTCGAGCTCTGACCACCGCTGCCGCCCGCTGCCTCCGTGGTGACGGTCGAGGTCGCCGAGGCAGTGTCGGGCGTTGCGGTGTCGGGCGTAGCAGTGGCGACGGGCCCGGTGGTTCCGGGTGCGGTGGTGGGCGCCGCCGTGGTGGGTGCGGCCGTGGTTGGCGCCACGGTGGAGGCCGGCGGCGTTGCGTACCACTGCATCACGCCGGCAATGCCGAGGTCACGGTTGGGGATGTTCTCCACGGCTGTGCCGAACTGCTCCACCACGCCGGTCGACACGGTGAATCGCGCCGGCGCCACACCGGTGACGATCACGCCGTAGTCGCCGGCAACTGCGGTGGTGGACCACTCGAGATAGCGGCGGTAGCTGGTCTTGCTGAACGGCTCGTCGAAGGTGCTCACCTCGCCGGGCTGCAGCGTGATGTCCTCGCCGCTGGGCGTGATCACCGTGATGGTGGGGTACTGGTCGACCGGCAGTGCCTTCTCGGGGTCGAGGTTGGGTACCAGGGCCGAGAGGTTGAAGGTCTGCCCGGCCGCATACCGCACGCGGAACGCACGGGTGTCGCCGGCTCCGGTGACATCGCCGTAGAGGGCGAACGAGATAGTGCCGTCCACCAGCAGCGGGCCGTCGGCCGGCGTGGTCTGCGACGGGACGAGGACGATCGGATCGTGTGCCGAGGCGGTGCCGGCGCCGAGGGCGAGCACGGAGGTGATGGCGGCGATCGCTGCGAGGGAGAGGTGGCGGGTACGCATCGTGCAATCGTTCCCTGCGGTCGGCCCGGGTGCGTGATCGTGCGGTACGGTCTCGTCATGGACCGTCACCTCGTGCGCATCACCTACTGCGTGCCTTGAGACTATTCAGCCCGCGCCGTGAGCGCGGCCCACGATCTGCTGCGCCACTACCAGCACGTCATCAGTGACCTCACCCTCGTCACCGGTTCGGGCGGTGTGTTCGACGTGGAGGTGGATGGTGAGTTGCTGTACTCGAAGAAGGCCACCGGTCGTCACGCCAAGGAGGGTGAGGTGCTCGCTCTGTTCAGGGAGCGCATCGTGCCCGGCGTGCCCGAGTACGAACGCTGACTGGGCCTCGTCCCGCCGGTGCTACTCGTCGCCCGGGACGCCGTACGACGGCGCCGCCGTGGGGTCG
>CAZQPJ010000075.1:0-9724 GCA_964595105.1 uncultured Bifidobacterium sp. | reverse complement strand
AGAGCTCCTCGGCCCGCTCGAGGCCGATGGTGGCATCCACCGAGGTGTCGCCCTCGATGTCGAGGTCGCCGACGAACTCGTCGAGGAACAGCCGGCGCAGGCTCTTCGGGCTGCGGCTGTACCGAGCGAAGAGGGCGCCCTTCACCACCTCGGGAAGGTTCACCAGTGCGAACACCGGACCGTCGAGATTCGTGAAGTAACGCCGCAGCACGTCTTCTTCGTCGGGCGTGAATTCCTCGGGGACGTACACCGTCACAAGGGGTCATCCTAGGGTGGCCTCCCCTCGGGGGGAGGGATGCCCCCAGCGTCAGAGGACGGTGACGCCAGTGGGCCGAGCGGCGAACTCGACCTCCACCTGTTGCCGCAGTTCCGCCGACCCCAGGAGGTCGACCACGGTCATCGCCATCGACTTCGCACCGTCGATGACAGCCCGATCCCCTTCCGCTGCGGCGGCGTACTCGGCGAAGGCGACGCTGTGGATGGGCACCCCATCGGGCGCAACCTTGATCATCGGGTGGATCGACGGCACCAGGTAGCTGATGTTCCCCATGTCGGTGCTTCCGTAGACACGGCGGCCCGACGTGTTGGGATCCAGCACCTCACGACCGACTCGCGCCGCATTGGCGACATAGGAGGCCACCATCGCAGCGTTGTCGACCATGTCGGCGTAGGTCTCCCCAGCCCACTCGTGATGCATCGTGCACCCACAGGCCGTGGCCGCGGCATCGAGACAGGCGATCACGCGGGCCTTCAGTGGCTGCAACGACTCCAGTGTGCCCGACCGGATGTACCAGTCCATCGCTGCTTCGGCCGGCACGATGTTCGGCTTGTCGCCGCCCTTCGTGAACACACCGTGGATGCGCTCGTTCGGCTTGATGTGCTGTCGGAGCGCGGCGATGTTCATGTAGCCGAGGACAGCAGCGTCGAGAGCGTTGCGGCCCTCCCAGGGCGCGGCCGCCGCATGGGCCGCCTTGCCCTCGAAGTCGACCAACAACTGTTGGATGGCGAGACAGTTCATCGTCAGCAGGTCGGCGTCGGCAGGGTGCACCATCATCGCCGCGGCAACACCCTCGAAGGCGCCCTGCCGGGCCATGCGCACCTTGCCTCCCCCTCCCTCCTCGGCGGGCGTTCCCATGATGCGGACCGTTCCACCGAGCGCCTCGGCCACCGAGGCAGCAGCGACACCGGCCCCGAGACCGGCGGCAGCGATGATGTTGTGACCACAGGCATGACCAACCCCAGGGAGGGCGTCGTACTCGCAGAGCACCGCGATCTGCGGCCCCTGGGAACCGACGCGTGCGTCGAATGCCGTGTCGAGCCCGTACGCAGAGCGCGTCGGCTCGATGCCCTCGGCCGCCAGGAAACTGGTGAGCACCGCATGGGCGTGATGCTCCTCGTAGTTCAGCTCGGGATGGGCGTGGATGTCGTGGCTGACGTCGAGCAGTCGATCAGCCATCGCGTCGATGCGCTCGCACACTGCAGCCTTCATCCGCTCGAGATCCATTTCCGTCATCCTCCGTGTTCGATCACGATCTTGCCCATCTGATCACCCTGCTCGAGGCGGGCAAGTGCCTCGGGGTATCGGTCGAACGGCAGGACGCTGTCGACCTGCACGGGAAGTCCCTGTGCCACGAGAGCGGACACCGTGGCGAACTCCTCGTAGCTCGCCATGGTGCTGCCGATGATCTCGATCTGCTTGAAGAACAGCCGAGGGATGTTCACCTGCACGGTGCTCCCCGAGGTACCGCCGCACACGACCAGCCGACCACCGGGCTTCAGCGCGCGCACCGATTGGTCCCAGGTGGCGGGGCCGACGCTCTCGACGACCACATCCGCCTCCACCGGCCAGCGGTCGGCCGCGCTGTCGTACGCCGCATCCGCTCCAAGCGCAAGCGCCGCAGCTCGCTTCTCCGGACTCCGGCTGGTAACGGCAACGCGACAACCCATGTGCACGGCGAGCGACAGCGCTGCGGATGACACACCGGACCCAACGCCCACCACCAGCACCCGGTGACCCGCAGCCGCTCGGGCCCTGCGCAGCATCCGGAACGCTGTCGCGTAGACGAGGGGGTACGCAGCACTCTGTGCCCACGTGAGGCCCGCAGGACGCGGCACCACGTTCCGATCGGGCACCACCACGTACTCGGCGTGCCCGCCCCAGCGGTGCTCGCCCACGATCCGCAGTCCACGGCCGAGAGGACTGTCGTTCCCGAATGCCACCACGTCCTCCAGCGGCGAGACGGCTGGATTCACCACCACCTCGTCACCGACGGCACAGCTCGTCACATCGGGACCCGTCGCCTCGACGACACCCGAGATGTCGCAGCCGGGAACGTGCGGAAGCGATGGACGGGGCAGACCCTTGGTGACCCACAGGTCCATGTGATTGAGGGCGCTTGCCACCACCCGGATGCGTACGTCGCGACGATCGAGAGTGGGCGTGTCGACGTCACCCGACCGGTAGGTGCCCGGTGACTCGTCGAGTATCCATGCGCGCACGGTGCGACCCTACTTCGGGTCAGGCGTGCACTCGAAGGGCATCGGGCCGCACCACCAAAGTGACGGATCGCGTGCGACCAACCCGACACCCGTCGAGCCAGCACTGCATGGGCCGTTCGAACGTGGCCCTCCACACATCCACGGACGACACCGTGATCTCGGGGTGCGGAACGTGGGTACCTGACCGTGCACGGCGACGCGCCTGGAGACGCGTCCGTGTCGTCATCGCTGCTGCCACGTCGATCACGTCAACGCGACCGTCGTTCGGGTGCGAGCGAGGCGCCACGTCGTAGCGCCCGAGGAACTGCGCATTCATCGCCATCACCACTCGACCACGCCACCAACGCCGCCGCAGCACCACGTGCGTTGCCGCTGGGAAGGTGACGTCGTCGAGGGTGACCTCAACGAGGTCCACCGGAGCGCTCACCACGTCACCCTCGAAGCGGTGGGCACCTCCGCCCCCCATCGTTCGCGCGAGGTCACCGTCACGCACCCCGAACGCCGGTACCGGCATCGACAGCGAGAGCGAGCGAAGCCAACGGCCGGCATCGCGGTGGTCGGCGAACACAGGAAGGTCGGGCGGCGGAGCGACCACGCTCCCCCACGACTCACCCTTGCGAATCGTCACCATCGACCTCCACTGCGCTCGAGGCGGCGACCACACCGCGGAACAGCGCCTCAGCAGCGCGCTCGGCCACTCGCCGTGTTTCACGCTCGGGGGCGATGAGCGCGATCTGTCGCACCAGGTCGATGAGTTGCTTCATGGTGCGCACGAAGTCACCGCCCGACATCTCGGCCGGATCGACCACTTCGGAGAAGCCCTCCCCGGCCGCCCATGCGTAGGCCACGGCGACGAAGGTGGCGTCGGGAGGCCGATGGGCGCCCATGCCCTCCCGCTCTTCCTCTCCGGCCAGGTCGAGGCTCACTCGCGCGATCGACTGCCACCGACGCTTTGCCACCGCGCTGGGGAACCACGGTGGAGGTGGCTCATCGGGGCTCCGGTGTTCGTACACGAACACGCTGGCGAGCGCCGCGAGCGTGGGAGCATCGACACCGTCGAGGAGGCCCCGCCGCACGCACTCCACGACGAGCAGGTCGCATTCGTGGAAGGTGCGGGCCAGCATCTCACCCGCTTCGGTGAGCGACCACCCGTCGGTGTAGCCCCACCGCTGCAGCAGCGAGAGGACTCGGTCGAAGTCGAGTGAGATCGATTGGTTGCGACTGCCGATGCGCTGCCGCAGTTCCGCCACCTCGCGCGCAACACGGTCGGCCTGTGTCGCTGCCTTGAGACGTTCATCCAGTAAGGGGTCATCCTCCACCGGATGGGTGAGCGGCTGCGCTTCATCCCAACGTTCGCGTCGACGGTCGTGCGGCGCCACATGGGCCTTCTCCAGTCGTTCCGCCACCAGTCGCTGGAAGTCGGGCCGATTCGGGGTGAAGTCGGAGGGCAGCTCGATGCGGCCCAACGAACGGGGAGGTTCATCGAAGTCGAGTGCCGAGAGCTGCACCGTGTCGCGACGGGTGGTGACACCGGTGAGCCGCACACCGCCCTTTCGATGTGCCGATGACAGCACGGCAACGCGTCCCGAGTACCGACCCTTCGACGCATAGATGATGTCGCCGGGCCGCAGCTTCAGCAGTGCCAGCGAGATGACGTCGTCGCGACCCACCTGGCCCGACACCTTCGGCGCCTCGACCCCCTTCATCCGGCGGCGGTAGTCGTCGATGTCGCCGAAGGGGCTGCGCGCCTGCTCGAGGAGATCGCCAAGGTGACGCTGACGGCGCTCGAGCCGAGCCTCGATCTTCACCACGTCGCGATCGGCCTGGTACTGGGCGAACGAGAGATTGAGGAGGTGGTGCGCCACTTCGCTGGAGTAGCTCCGCACCAGGTTCGCCGCCATGTTGTAAGTGGGTCGGAACGCCGAGTTGAGGTGGAAGGTCCGGCTGCTGGCGAGAGTCGCGACCTGCTCGAAGGGTACGAACGGGCTCCAGAGCACCACGGCGTTGCCGAGGTCGTCGAGCCCGCGCCGACCTGCCCGGCCGGTCAGTTGGGTGTACTCCCCCGGCGTGAGGAACGTGTGGTGATCGCCCGTGAACTTCGAGAGCTTCTCGATCACCACCGTCTTCGCCGGCATGTTGATGCCGACGGCCAGCGTCTCGGTGGCGAACACCACCTTCACGAGGCCCTCCACGAAGCACTGTTCCACCACCTCCTTGAACGGCGGCACCATTCCCGCGTGATGGGCCGCCACACCGGCCTCGAGCTGGGCGAGGAACTGCGAGTACCCCAACACGGCGAGATCAGCCGGGTCCATGGCGCCGAGGCGCGCGTCGACGACCTCCCGGATTCGGTCACGCTCGTCGCCGGTGGTGAGCCTCATCCCTGCGGCAAGACAACTCCGTGCGGCATCGTCGCACTGGTTGCGGCTGAAGATGAAGTAGATCACCGGGAGCATCTCGTGCTCCTCCAGGAGGTCGACCGTCTCGAGCCTCGACGGCGCGAACAGGCGCCGTCGACCGCCCCGCTGCCGGTGCCCGCCCCGGCCACCACGGCTGGCACGGGCACCCTCGTCGTCGAGCCGGGCGGCCTCGTGGTTGAAACGGCCGTTGATGAGTGTCGGCAAGAGGTGCATGCGGTCGTTGGTCGCATCACCGATGAGGTAGTAGTTGTCGAGGCGGACGGGCCGGCGGTCTTCGAGGATCGGGCGAGTGGTACCGCGCACCGTGGTGATCCAGTCGGCCAGTTCGGTTGCGTTGCTCACCGTGGCCGACAAGCACACCAACTGCACCCCCTCCGGAAGGTGCACGATCACTTCCTCCCACACCGGCCCTCGGTAGGTGTCCTGGAGGAAGTGCACCTCGTCGAGCACCACCACCGCGAGGTCATCGAGCGCCTGGCTGCGGCCGTAGATCATGTTGCGCAGCACCTCGGTGGTCATCACCACCACGTCGGCGTCGCCGTTGATGCTGTTGTCGCCGGTGAGCAGGCCGACGCGCTGTGGCCCGTGCCGGTCGACGAGGTCGTGGTACTTCTGGTTCGAGAGTGCCTTGATGGGAGCCGTGTAGAAGGCACGACTGCCATCGGCGAGTGCTGCGTCGATGGCGTACTCGGCGACGACGGTCTTGCCGCTGCCCGTGGGCGCTGCCACCAGTACTGATTCACCGTCGTCGAGCGCGTCGAGAGCCCGCAACTGGAACCCGTCGAGCGGGAAGGCGTAGTGGGCGATCAGCTCTGCCCGGTCGTGACGCACGGCCTCATCGTGTCAGGCGGCGGCCTCGGCCGCGAGCTTCCGCTTCTGGGCGATCTTTCCGATGACCACCGAGATGACGTAGAAGATCATCATCGGGATGGCCAAGGCCATCATGCTGTACGGGTCGCCGCTGGGCGTGATGACCGCAGCGATGATGAAGATGATGACGGTTGCGTAGCGCCATTGCTTCAGCAGCGTCTGCGGCGTCAGCACACCCACCAGCTGAAGGAACACCAGGAGCACCGGGAACTCGAACGTCACACCGAACGCTGCAATCATGAGGCCGAACAGGCTGACGTACTTGCTGACCTGGAAGTTGGCCTTCACGTCGGTGCCCGCCCACGAGATGAGGAAGTCGAGCGCCGGCGTGAGCGTGAAGTACGCCACCACGCCGCCGAGCACGAAGAGCCCCACCGACGACAGGATGAACGGAATGGCGTAGCGCTTCTCCTTTGCGTGCAGTGCAGGCACGATGAAGCGCCACAGCTGCCACATGATGACCGGGAGGGCGAGGATGATGCCGCCGTAGGTGCAGATGGTGAGTCGGGTGGTGAAGCCCTCGAGCGGACCGAGGAAGTTGAGGTCGCAGGTGAGCTTCGGCTTGACGCGACAGAGATCGTCGTACGGCTTGCGCATGAACGCCAGCACCTGGTCGTAGAGAGCCAACAGGACGATGATTCCCACCACCACGGCGAGGGTTGCCCGAATGATGCGGGTGCGGAGCTCGGCCAAGTGCTCCGTGAGCGTCATCACATCGCCCGGGCCCGAGACCTTCGCTTTCGGGGTTCGGTTGCGAAAGGGAAGCCTCATTCCGAACCGGCCTCGTCGGAACCGGTGTCGGCGTCGGACTCGCTTCGCCGACGCTTGCTCGGGTCACCGAAATTGAGGCCGCTCGAGGTCGGTGCGCTTGGCGATGCCGCCTCCGAGGATGCCGCAGACGACACCTGGGCACCGGCTGCCTCCGGATCACGCGGTGCGGCCTTGCGAGCCTCTGCGTTGCCGAAGTTCAGGTTCGAGACGGGGCGCTGCGGCGTCGGAGCCGACGCCGGTGGCGTGGCGGTGGACGCGTTGCCGAGGCCGATGTCGATGTTCGCGGCCTCACGCATCAGGTCGGCGGTGTCGCGCAACTCACGCATCGGCTCCTCGAGCACCGAGCGCATCTCGCCCTGGAAGCCGTTCGCCATCTTCTTGAACTCGCTGTACGCCTTGGTGAACCGCCGCACGGCGTCGGGTAGCTTCTCCGGCCCCAGCACCACGAGGGCGATGAGCAGCAGGAAGATCAGTTCGCCGCCCTGGATGTTGAACACGTCGCCGAGTCTAGGAGCCGCGGCACCAATCTCGGAATGCACCTTTCGACCCGTTCCTGACGGATGGCGGGGTCGTGCCATCATGTGAGACGTGCAGCAACGCCTTCCCTCCCGGCTCGATGATCCCATCGCGTTCGCACATCGTGGGGCCAGGGCCCATGCGCCGGAGAACACCGTCGAAGCGTTCCGACTGGCCCTCAAACTGGGCACCAACGGGCTCGAGAGCGACGTGTGGACCACCGCCGATGGCGTTGTGGTGATGGACCATGACGGGGTGGTGCGCCACGGCATCGGCCGGAAGACACCGATCTCCCGACTCCGACGGGCGCAGCTCCCGGCGCACATTCCCACTCTGGCGGAGATGATCGAGGCCTGCGGAACCGGCTATCACCTCTCGCTCGACCTGAAGGACGTCGAATCCGGACAGGGTGTCATCGACGTGATTCGCGAAATGGCACCCGACCTCCTGGCACGAGTCTGGCTGTGCTCACCCACATGGGAGACCCTCCTGCCGTTGCGCGGACAGGGGGCGAAGCTGGTCGACAGCACACGACTCGGCCGCATCAAGGAAGGTCCCGAGCGGAGAGCGGCCACGCTCGCCGCGGAAGGCATCGACGCCATCAACATGCACCACAGCGACTGGAACGGCGGGTTGGTGGCGCTCATGCACCGCTTCGAGCTCGTCGCCTTCGGTTGGGACATGCAGGAACGACACATCCTCCAGAATGGCTATCGGATGGGCCTCGACGGTGTGTTCAGCGACCACTCCGACCGCATGGTCGACGTCTACCAGCAGGAGATCGGCACCATCAGACCGGTGGCCTGACCTGGAGCCCCCGTGTCAGAGCCAGTGCCAGTCGCTGCTCGGCCAGATCACCACGAAAGCGCGCCCGAGGAGGTCTTCGTAGCGAATGGGCCCGATGTCGCGGCTGTCCTTCGACCCCGGACGGTTGTCGCCCATCACGAACACGTACTTCGGCGGAATGGTGATCTTCACCTGATCTGCCCCGCAGGCCTCGGGTGTGACGATCTGCGGGTCGAGATAGGGCTCGATGACTTCCTTGTCGTTGATGTAGAGCACGCACTTGCGGTACTCCACGGTCTCACCGGGCAGCGCGATGACACGCTTGATGAGGTCCCGTTCGCCGGTTCCCTCGAGCGTCTTCAGCACCACCACGTCGCCACGTCGAGGGTCGTGCATGCGGTACGACAGCTTGTTCACCAGCACTCGGTCACCGTCGTGGAGCGTGGTGTCCATCGAGTGGCCCGACACCGCGAACTGCTGCAGGACGAAGGCTCTCACGCCGAGCGCCGCCGTGATGGCGACGACGACGACGATGATCCACTCGAGCCACGCATTCACCCGTCGACGCGGCGTTTCCTCGGCCTCGACGGCCGGCTCACCCAGCGGTACGCCCGGCAGCAACTGGTCAGACATCGGACGTCACGCTAGCCCCGGGCTCGCGCGGAACCTTGTCAGAGGGACGCAATGAGTTTTTCGACCCGTTCGTCACGACTGCGGAAGGGGTCCTTGCACAACACCGTGCGCTGGGCCTGGTCGTTGAGCTTCAGGTGCACCCAGTCGACCGTGTAGTCGCGCTTGCGCTCCTTGGCGACCTTGATGAACTCGCCACGCAAGCGCGCCCGTGTGGTCTGCGGCGGCGTGTCGATCGCCGCCTCGATGTCGGCGTCGAGGCACATCCGTTCCACCAGTCCGCGCTCCTGCAACTTGTAGAAGGGGCTCCGCTCACGCGAGATGTCGTGGTACTGGAGGTCGAGCAACTGCACCCGGGAGTCACCCAAGGCGAGGTCGTGGCGGGCGCGGAACGCCTCGAGCAGCCGGTACTTGATGACCCAGTCGACCTCGCGATCGAGCTTCATGGGATCGTTCTCGATGGTACTGATGCAGTGCTCCCACATCTCGAGCGCCTTCTGCTCGAGCGGCGGAAAGCCCTTCGTGTCGGCGTACCGCAGCGCCCTGTCGAGGTACTCGCGTTGAATGTCGAGCGCACTCACCTCGCGACCATTGGCAAGCCGCACCTTGCGCCGGCAGGTCATGTCGTGACTGATGTCGCGAATGGCCCGGATGGGATTCTCGAGCGTCATGTCGCGAAGCACCACCGATGGGTCTTCGAGCATTCGCAACATGCATGCGGCCGCACCCACCTTCACGTAGGTGGTGTACTCGCTCATGTTGCTGTCGCCCACGATGACGTGAAGGCGCCGATACTTCTCTGCATCGGCGTGGGGTTCGTCGCGGGTGTTGATGATGGGTCTGCTGCGAGTGGTGGCGCTGCTGACCCCTTCCCAGATGTGCTCCGCCCGCTGCGCGATGGAGTACATCGCGCCGCGGGCCGTCTGGAGCACCTTTCCGGAGCCCGTGTAGATCTGCCGGCTGATCAGGAACGGAATCAACACCTCTGCGTAATGGCCGACATCGTCGGTGCGGCTGGTGAGGTAGTTCTCGTGGCAGCCGTAACTGTTGCCTGCGCTGTCAGTGTTGTTCTTGAAGAGGTAGATGGTGCCGCGGATGCCCTCTTCGCGCAGTCGCTGCTCGGCGGACTGCTGTAGGCCCTCGAGCACACGCTCGCCGGCCTTGTCGTGCACCACCATGTCGTAGAGGCTGTCGCACTCGGGTGTCGCGTACTCGGGGCGCGAACCAACGTC
>CAZQPJ010000074.1:0-9957 GCA_964595105.1 uncultured Bifidobacterium sp. | reverse complement strand
GCGAACTGGCCCGCACGCTGTTCCCCATCGGGCACCTCACCAAGGCCGAGGTGCGTCAGCGCGCCACGGCCCGTGGGCTGCGCACCGCGGCCAAGCCCGACAGTCAGGACGTGTGCTTCATCACCCACACGGGCGGCCGCACCGCGTTCCTGGGCCCGCGGATCCCCTTCCGGCGGGCAGAGGTGGTGGATGCCGTCGACGGCTCCGTGCTGGGGCACACCGACGCGCTCGAGATGGTGACGCTCGGCCAGCGCCGGGGTGTGGGCCTGCCCGGGGGCGGGCCGAAGCGATACGTGGTCGACATCGACCACGCCACGGCCACCGTGCGGGTGGGCGACGAGTCGATGCTGTCGGTGGACGTGTCGCCGGTGGGCGAGGTCACGTGGGCACACCTGCCCATGTGGGGCGACGTGCGCGTGCAGTGCAGCGCCCACGGTGAGGCGAGGCCGGCCGAGCTGCGGCCAGCGGCGAACGGCAGTGACGGCGTGGAGGTCCACTGGGCCGAGCCCCAGCGTCGGGTGGCGCCGGGCCAGAGCATCGTGTTCTACGACCCCACCGACACGTTCGTGCTCGGCGGCGGCACCGCCCGCTGACCGTCCCGATCCGAGTGGGTGAGCCCCATCCGAGTGCCACGGCCCGATCCGAGTGGCTGCTGCACACCGGGGTGTCGCCACCCACTCGGATGGTCGCGGGGGAGTGGCACAGCGGGCGGTGGTCGGCACCCACTCGGATGGTCGTGGTTGGTCAGGCGACGGGGATTTTGGCGTCGGCCATGGCCCGAAGCGCTCGGCCGGGGCGCGTGGGGCACACGAGGAACGAGGCGACGTGCAACGCCCTGCCCGTGGGATGTTCGGCGGTGGACGGAAGCACGGCCAGCACCATGTCGCGAACCGTGACCTCCACGGCGTGGCCGGCGGCGGGCCCGGTGAGGTCGGCGGCCTCGGTGTCGGCCAGTGCCAACCTGGCCAACGACACGTTCGAGCGCTGCACCATCAGCGTCTCGCCCAGCACGTGAGCGTCGTGCACCACCACGCCGGCCGGCACCAGCACCAGCCACCGACGTGACATTCGGTGGAACCGTTGGCTCAGCAGCCAGCTCAGCGCAGCGGCCAGCAGCGTGAGCACGATGCCCCACACCACCGACGACGCGCACCACGCGAGCACTGCACCCAGCACTGCCGCGCACCACACCAGCCACGACACCGCCATCGGCAGCAGCAGCGGTGCTGGTGCACGCAGGGGGAAGCGTTGCTCGTTGCCGTAGGCGCCGCCCTGCACCATCGCCTCGCCCGATTCCGCGGAGAACGCGAGCGCTGTGGCCAGCAGGGCGGCTCCGAGTGCGGCCGCCGACGGGAGGACGTCGCCGTGTGCGGCCCACGCAACGACTGCCGCCGCCGCCGCGCCGGGGCACACCATTCGCACTGCGGTGAGTGCTGCGGTGCCTCGTGCCACCAGCGCCACCAGCACGCCGCCGGCCACCACCCACCACGCGACGCGAGCCGCGGTGTGGTGGTGCTGCAGCGAGACGGCCATCGCGACGGCCGTGGCCACCCACAGCACGCGCAGCGCCGCCATGAAGAAGCGCGGTGTCAGCAACGTGGCGTTCACATCCATGTGCACAGATTTGTCGAACGCGTGGCCATCCGACGAACGTATCGGGGAAACCGCACACGAATCGCCCTTCCTCGCTGACCCGTGGGACGATGCAGCCGCAGAAAGGAGGCCCCGGTGCACCACAACGACATTCCCAGCGGCATCGCCACCGGCATGGGCGGCCTCCCTCATCGCGACGCTGCCGACGCGGCCGCGTTCGTGCTCGAGCACATCGAGCTTCCGGCCATTCCCACGCTGCCGCGTCGGAGCCCCGCCGAGGGCTCGATCGCACAGGCAATGGTGGGCATGCGCGGCATCACCGTCGGTCAGTACGGCAGCATCTCGGTCGACCCGAGCCGCGTCGATCCGCTCGCACCAGTGGTGACCGACATCAATCACGACGCGTTCGGCGGCTTCCGTGCCTTCCTCCAGGCGGCCCACGGGCGTACCGGTTGGGTGAAGTGGCAGGTGGTTGGCCCCGTCACCCTTGGTCAGGCGCTGATGCGGGCGGGCGTGCCGATGAGCGTCGCATTCGAGGCGGCGGTTCGTTGCGTGCGCGACCGCGTGGAGCACCTCGCCGCACTGGTCGACGAGGCAGTGCCGATGTGCGACCAGCTCGTCTTCGTCGAGGAGTCGGATCTCGCCGATCTCATGGAGCCGCATTTCCCGATCGCCCCCGACACCGCGATCGACCTCGTCTCGGGCGCGCTCGCGGCGGTCGAGAGCGTGGCAGTTGCCGGCCTGCACGTGTGCGGGCTCGCCGACATACCGTCGCAACTTTCGACTGGGGCGGCCGTGTTGTCGCTGCCGGTGCGTGCCGAGGTGCTCGAGTCGGCTGGCTACCTGCTGCGCTACATGGAGCGCGGCGGCTACGTGGCGTGGGGGGTGGTACCCACCTCGGGCCCCATCCCCACCACCGCCGATCGCCCATGGCGCCAACTCTCGAAGCTGTGGTGCGACCTCGTGGGGCTCGGTGCCGATCCGGCGCTGCTGCGCCGACAGTCGATCATCACTCCCGAATGCGGCCTGTCGCCTCACACGCCGGCGGTGGCCGAGCGGGTGCACCGCATCGCGGCCGAGGTGAGCCGGCGGGTTCGCGATCAGGCGAGCGCCAGCGGCTGGGTGCTCGGGGCCTGAACTTTCGCGGCACACTGGTGGCATGACGCCCGCCGAGCGCATTCGCGAACTCCGCGCCCTCATCGCGCATCACAACGAGCGCTACTACGCGCACGACGCGCCCGAGATCAGCGACGCCGAGTACGACGAACTGGTGCGCGAACTCGCTGCCCTCGAGGCCGAGCACCCTGAACTTTCGGACGAGGCGTCGCCCACCGCGCAGGTGGGTGCGGGGGCGTTGTCGACGGCGTTCGCGCCCGTCACTCATGCCGTGCCGATGACGAGCCTCGACAATGCGATGGACCTCGACGAGCTCACCGCCTGGGGAGACCGCGTGGCTCGCGGTCTCGACGGCGCGGCCACCACGTTCGTGTGCGAACTGAAGATCGACGGCCTGGCGATGAGCCTGCGCTACGAGGACGGCCGCTTCGTTCAGGCGGCCACCCGCGGTGACGGCAAGGTCGGTGAGGACGTCACCGCCAACGTGGCCACCATCGCGGCGGTGCCGAGGGTGCTTGCCGGCGCCCCACCGGTGCTGGAGGTCCGCGGGGAGGTGTACCTGCCCATCGACGCCTTCGAGCGTCTGCGCGCAGCGAAGCAGGCGGAGAACGTCGAGCGCGTGGCGGCGGGCAAGAAGCCCGACCCGGTGCCAGTGAACCCGCGCAACGCCGGTGCGGGCAGCCTGCGTCAGAAGGATCCCACTGTCACTGCGTCGCGCGGCCTGGCGTTCTGGAGTTACCAACTCGGTGAGGTGGTGGGCGGGCCCGAGTTCACCTCGCACCACCACACGCTCGAGTTCCTCGACCGTCTCGGGTTCCCGGTGAACCCCGAGATCCGCACGGTCGGCACGCTCGACGCGGTGTACGAGTTCTGCCGCCACTGGCAGGCGCACCGCCACGACCTTCCGTACGAGATCGATGGCGTGGTGGTGAAGGTCGATTCGCTGGAGCAGCGCGAACTGCTGGGCTTCACGTCTCGAGCGCCGCGTTGGGCGATCGCGTTCAAGTTCCCACCCGAGGAGCGCACGACGCTGCTGCGCGACATCCAGGTGTCGGTGGGCCGCACCGGTCGGGCCACCCCCTTCGCCGTGCTGGAGCCCGTGTTCGTCGGGGGCTCCACCGTGGGCATGGCCACCCTGCACAACAAGGACCAGGTGCGGCTGAAGGATGTTCGGCCGGGCGACACCGTGGTGGTGCGCAAGGCGGGCGACGTGATTCCGGAGGTGGTGGGGCCGGTGCTGGGCCTTCGCCCGGAGGGTCTACCGGCGTGGGAGTTCCCCACCGTGTGCCCGTGCGACCTGCGCACCGAACTGGTGCGGCCCGAGGGTGAGGCCGACACGCGATGTGTGGAACCGGAGTGCCCGTTCCAGCGAGACCAGCGCATCATCTACTTCGCGTCGCGTGGTGCCATGGACATCGAAGGCCTTGGCGACCAGACGGTGTTCCAACTCAGCGAAGCCGGACTGGTGGCCGACGCCGGCGATGTCTATGGGCTCACCCGAGAGCAACTGATGGGGCTCGAGAAGTGGGGTGCCACCAAGGCCGACAACCTGCTCGCTGCCATCGAGGGCTCCAAGACCCGACCGCTGCCCAGGGTGCTGACCTCACTCGGTTGCAAGGGCATGGGTCCGGCCGCCAGTGAGGCACTGGCGCGGCGCTTCGGCACGCTCGACGCCATCATGGTGGCCACCGAGGACGAACTGGCGTCCACCGATGGCGTGGGTCCCATCATCGCTGCGTCGATCGTGCGCTGGTTCGCGAACCCGGCGAACCGGGCGATCGTCGAGAAGATGCGCGCCGCCGGTGTCGAGTTCGGGCGTGTCGACGTGAGCACGCTGCCGCCCACCCTGGCCGGCAAGGCCGTGGTGGTGACGGGCACGCTCGAGGGCTTCACCCGCGAAGAGGCCGAGGCTGCCATCAAGGACCGCGGCGGCAAGAGCCCTGGCAGCGTGAGCGCGAAGACCTTCGCCGTGGTGGTGGGCGCCGAACCCGGCGCGAGCAAGCTCACCAAGGCCGAGGCGCTGGGCATTCCGGTGCTCGACCTGGCCGGGTTCCGGCACCTGTTGGAGACCGGCGAACTGCCGGCGTGATGCGGGAGATCCAGATGCGGCTGCACGTTCGGAACGAAGGCTCGGGCGAGGTGACGCTGCTGTTCGTGCACGGGCTCGGCGCATCGGGTGCCACGTGGGACGGCTGCGTCGCGGCGCTGGCGCCCCGGTTCCGGTGCGTGACCGTCGACCTGCTGGGCCATGGCGGTTCGCCCGTGCCCGATGACCCGGCCGAGTACACCCGCGACGGTGCGTTGGCCGATCTCGACGACGTCATTGCCGCGTCCGTCGGCCGCGTGGTGCTGGTGGGTCACTCGTTGGGCGGTTACCTCTCGCTGGCGCACGCAGCCACCCGACCGGGCGCCGCAGCGGGCGTGGTGGTGCTGAACACCGGTCCGGGTTTCCGCGACCCGGAGAAGCGCGAGGCGTGGAACGAACGTTCGCGTCGCAACGCCCATCGTTTCGGGGTGCCGGCGCAGGCCGCCGAACTCAACCTCCAGCACGATTCCGTGGTCATGGATCGCCTTGCCGACATCGCCGTGCCCACGCTGGTGCTGGCAGGTGAACTCGATCGTCCCGAGTACGCGAACAGTGGCCAGTACCTCGAACGCAAGATGCCCGATGCGCGACTGCAGGTGATCGCCGGTGGTGAGCACAACATGCAGGAGTCGCACGCTGCCGAGGTGGCCGAGGCCATCGAACAGTTCGTGGAGCGCAGCGTCAGTCGTTGATGGCGCTGTACACCAGGCTGCGCAGCTGGCCGCGGAAGTCGAACGAGAACGACGGCATCAACTGCGTCATGAACACCACCCACATGTCCTCGGTGGGGTCCACCCAGAACACGGTGCTCGCTGCGCCACCCCAGTAGTAGTCGTCGCGGGCCAGTGAGCCGGTGGTGATCTGGTCGATGGTGCTGGCGAAGCCGAGCCCGAACCCCACGCCGGCGCTGCCGTACTGGAGGAGCAACTCAACGTCGAGCGCGGCGAGGTCGTTGCCGCCGGGAAGGTGGTTGCGGCGCATGAGCTCCAACGTGCGCGGCCCGATGATGCGGTGGCCGTCGAGCTCGCCGCCTCGGCGCAGCATCTCGCAGAAGCGCGCATAGTCGGTGACCGTGCCGGTGAGTCCGCCTCCGCCGCTCACGAATGCGGGTGGCCGCGTGAACGCGCTGGTGGTCGGGTCGTCGAGCAACGTCGTGGTCTTGTCGGGGTTGCGCTGATAGTTGGCGGCGAACCGGTGCACCTTGTCGGCCGCCACCTTGAAGCTGGTGTCGGTCATCTGCAGCGGATCGAGGATGTGTTCCTGCAGGTAGTCGGCGAACGGCTGGCCGCTGATCTTCTCCACCAGGGCGCCGCAGGCGTCGGTGGCCAGCGAGTACTGGTAGGCGGTGCCGGGGTGGAAGCGCAGCGGCACCAGCGCCAGGCGCTCCATGAAGTCGTCGAGTTCGAGGGGAACGCCCACGCTGCGGATCTTGTGCTGGCGGTAGATGTTGTCGATCGGGTGGGTGACGCCCACGCCGGGCAGCACGCCGCCGTAGGTGAGACCGCCGGTGTGGGTGAGCAGGTCGCGCACGCTCACCGGGCGTCGAGCGGGCTCCGTGACCATGTTCTCCACGTCGCCCGACACGTACACCTGATGGTTCCGCCACGCCGGATACCAGCGGGCCACGGGCTCATCGAGTTGGAACAGGCCGCGCTCGAACAACTGCATCAAGGCGATGGAGGTGAGCGGCTTGGTCATCGAGTAGATGCGGAAGATGGTGTCGTCGCCGAGCGGCACGTTGCGCTCGCGGTCACGCAGACCCACCGAGGCGTGGTAGGCCACCTTGCCGCGTCGGCCGATGGCCACCTCGGCGCCGGCGATCTTGCCCTTCGCGACGTACTGCCGGTCGAGGTGCTCGGCGATGCGCTGCAGTCGGCCTGCGTCGAAGCCCGTGCCGGTGATGTCGACGTCCATGTGATTCCCCCTGTGATACTCGCCCCGATGTCGACGAACCAGCCCAGCCGTGTGGTGCGCTTCCGCTGCCCCCACTGCGGTCTGCCGCTCGACGAGGCAGAGCGTACGTGGTCGTGCGCGTCGGGGCATCAGTTCGACCGCGCCCGTGAGGGGTACGTGAACCTGTTGCCCGGGGGTCGCCTCCCCAGCGGTGTGCGCGGCGACAACGACCTCATGGTGCGCGCCCGCCGGGCCGTGTTCGACGCCGGGTGCTACGAGCCGATCATCGCGGCGGTGGCGGGTGCTGTGCAGCGCCTGGATGCGCGCACCGTGCTCGACGCAGGGTGCGGGGAGGGTACGTACCTCGCACGGGCGTGCGCCGGCGGCGCGGAGGGGTGCGGTGTCGACATCTCGAAGGACGCAGTGCGCCGTGCGGCCCGGCGTCACGGTGACCAGCGTTGGGCGGTGGCGTCGTCGTACCGGCTCCCGTTCGAGGACGGTGTGTTCGACGCGGTGGTCAGCGTGTTCTCGCCGCGCCCCACTGAGGAGTTCCGGCGCGTGCTCGCCGCCGGTGGCTGCGCCATCGTGGTGACGCCCGGCCCGGGTCACCTCCGCAGCCTCGTGGAACTGCTGTATGCAGAGGCACGCCCGCACGAAGTGGATGCCGACTTGCCCGTGTTCGAGTCGGTGGAACACGTCGTCTTCACCGTCGATCTCGAGCGACCCGAACTGCGACGCGCGCTGCTGGAGATGACGCCGTACTGGTGGAGCGCCACACCCGATCAGCGTCAGCGCGTGGAGCGCGAACTTCGTTCGGTGGAGGCCGACATGGTGTTGGGCGTGATGCGTCGCGAGGGCGGCGGGTAGTGTCCGCGGCATGACAGTGCGCATCACGGGGCGGCGCGTGCCGCTCACCAACGCACCGAGGCGGTGCAGCCACATCCTGGTGGTGGCAACGCCCGACCAGCCGTGGCCCGAAGCGCCCGGTCGCGTCGAAGTGCAGACGGCACTGCGCCGCGCTGGCGGCCCGGACGCTCCGTGGCGCACTCCGCCCGTGGTGGTGCAGTTGGCCTCGGGGCAGTTGGTGTCGTGGGTGAGGGTCGACCCTGCGGCCGCTGCGTTCGAGCGGCACACAGCGCTGCGCAAGGCCCTCGCACCGCTGTTGGCTGAACGACCGACAGCGCTCGACATCAGCGTGCACTGCGCCGACGAGGCCCGTGGCTCACTGGCCTCGGATGCCGTGCTGGTGACGCTGCACAATTCGCAACCGCTGCCCACCTGGAAGCGCGGTGCTGCACCTGCGCCGCTTGGCTCGGTCACCGTGCACGGGGCACCGACGGGCAGTCGCTTCGCCACCGAGCAGGCACTGGCCGACGGCAATCGCCTGTGTCGCGAACTCACGTCGATGCCGCCCAACATGCTGACGCCCACCACCTACCGTCGGCGACTGCGTGAACTCGCGGCGGCCGAGGGGTGGCAGCGGTCCGAGTTCGACACTCGTCGGCTCACCCGACTCGGTGCCGGAGCCTTCATGGCGGTGGCGCGCGGCAGCCATCAGGCCGACGCCGCCATCGTGCACCTCACCTACGACGGGCGTCCGCAGCGGTCCGGTCGGCGCGTGGGTCGCACCGTTGCGCTGGTGGGAAAGGGCATCTGCTTCGACACCGGGGGCCACAACCTCAAGAAGGACACGTCGATGAACACGATGCACACCGACATGAACGGCTCGGCCGTTGCGGTGGGCGCGCTGTTGGCGGTGAGTCGTCTCGGCCTGCCGGTGCGTGTCGACGTGTGGCTGGCCATCGCCCAGAACCACCTCTCGCCGGAGGCGTACACGCAGAACGAGGTGGTGACCGCGCTCGACGGCACCACCATCGAGATCGCTCACACCGATGCCGAGGGCCGCATGGTGCTGGCCGACACGCTCGCACTGGCGAGTCGGGCCAAGCCGGACGAGATCATCGACTTCGCGACCCTCACCGGCTCGATGGTCTCCGCTCTCGGCACTCGCCAGAGCGGCGTGATGTCGAACCGCGAACACTTCGCCGCCCGAGCCGTGGCGGCCGGTGCCGTCACCGGCGAACGCGTGGTGGCGTTCCCGTTGCCCGACGACTACGACGAGGCGCTCGAGTCGACCGTCGCCGACGTGAAGCAGTGCGTGCTCGAGTCGGGTGCCGCCGACCACCTCCTCGCCGGCAGGTTGCTGCAGCGGTTCGTGAACGACGTGCCGTGGCTGCATGTCGACCTGTCGTCGTCGATGCATCGCGGTGGCCTCGGTGCGGTGGGTACCGAGATCAACGGATTCGGCGTCGCATTGGCGCTCGAACTGGTCAGTTCACCTTCAGCGCCGCGCTGAACACCTTCTTGGGTCGCAACTCCTGCGCGATGCGGGTGGCGATGGCCTGGAACGCCTTCGCGCTCTCGCTCTGCGGATCGGCGACAGTGATGGGGTTGCCGTCGTCGCCGCCCTCGCGCAGCGCTTTCACCAGCGGCAGCTGGCCCAGCAGTGGCACGTCGAGTTCGTCGGCCAGTTCCTGTCCGCCCCCGGCGCCGAAGATCTCGTAGCGCTTGCCGTCGTCGCCGGTGAACCAGCTCATGTTCTCGATGACGCCCTTCACCGGCAGGTTCACCTTCTGCGCCATGGCGGCTGAGAGGCGGGCCACCTTCTGGGCGGCGGGCTGCGGCGTGGTGACCACGTACACCTCGCCGCGCGGCAGGTATTGGCTGAGGCTGAGGGCGATGTCACCCGTACCCGGCGGCATGTCGATGAGGAGGAAGTCGGGCTCGTCCCAGAACACGTCGGCCAGGAACTGCTCGAGCGCCTTGTGCAGCATGGGGCCACGCCAGATGACGGCCTGACCCTCCGGCACGAAGTAGCCGATGGAGATGCAGCTCACGCCGTGCTGGGCCGGCGGCACCAGCATGTCGTCGATCACCACCGGGTCGCGGTCGGTGCCGAGCATGCGCGGGATGGAGTAGCCGTAGATGTCGGCGTCGAGCAGGCCCACCTTGTAGCCCTGACTGGCAAGTGCGACCGCCAGGTTGACGGTGACGCTGCTCTTGCCCACGCCGCCCTTGCCGGACGAGATGAGCAGGGGGCGGGTCTTGCTGCCGGGCTGGTTGAACGGCACCGGCTTGCCCTCGGCGTGGCCGTGGCCGCCGCCGTGCTGATGGCCGGCCTGGCCGTGGCCCGCACCGCCCATGATCTCGCGCACCTTGGCGCGTTCGGCATCGCTCATCACGCCGAACTCGAGTGCAACTCCGGTGAC
>CAZQPJ010000073.1:0-10000 GCA_964595105.1 uncultured Bifidobacterium sp. | reverse complement strand
GCACCGGCTGGAAGAACAGGCGTGCCAGACGGGCACCGTCGGAGTCGAGACCGAACGCGGCATGGCCGTCGACGTACTGGCATGCGGTGTTCGCCATCGATTCGAGGAAGGGTTGTAGCACCAGCCTCCACCATGCTTGCTCGGGAGAATTCTTCACCACAACGAAATCGAAATAGCCGATCTGATCTGAGACCATCACAACGTGGCCGAGAGACGTTAGTTCAGCCAGCGACAAGTCGACGAGGCGTCTTGTGAACGGCTGATCATTAACCAACCGACACACCGATGGGGGATTCACTTGCCGCGATGGTCACTGCGAAGAAGCGGACGCCGTCCAAGCCGGGAACATCTTGCAACGTTAACGGCATCTGCTTGCCGCTCGCCAATGTAACCACTCCAGACCTCGAGCTCTCGTGGCTAAATCCGAGCAGTGCCCGCGAGGCGCCGAGTGGTAACACAAGAAACTGCGTAGGTGGCAGCGCACTTTGGAGGCGCTCAACGCTCATGCACTGATCCGGCGCCGGATCCACACTAGCCACCGCCAGCGTATAGCAGGCCAAGCCGTCTGAGCGGAAAGCGAAGGAGACGACGAACGACTCCCCTGCCGAGTCCCGAAGCGTCGCGAGTTTTACTGGCGGCCCCGTCAGAGGGGGAAGCTTAAACGGCACACGTGCGGAAGCCAATTTGGCTTTGTTGGACACGCTCTCAGCATATTGAAGCTGAGTCGCAGCCTCCCGTGTTTGCGCAATCGCGTCCTGAAAGGGTCGTCCATTCAAGGTTTCGGTGGGGCGCGCCTTAGGATCCGAGACCAATGCGTTGCCGGCAGGGTCTCGGAGAACCCGGCCCGCCACCGAGGTCTGCCGGTACACGGGGAACGTGTAGGGCAAGCTATCGGCGGGATAGGTGTCTAGAAAGTAGAGGCCCACATCTCCGGCATCGAGCCAGGTGAGTCCTTCGGCCTGAACGCCCTTCCCGGCACCGTCCCAGCTGTCCTCGATCAGCGTGAACTGGTCTCCGACCTTCAAATCTCCTAACACAGTCTCAACGACCTCGAGCTTCTGGAGACGGTCCGTAAATACCGGCTTCCCGTCGACGTCGTAAATGGTCTGTCCCGGGGACGCCTCAATGAACCTGGCTGCCACGACTGCGTCGCTGTATCCGGCCAATTGGGCGAGGTCCTCGACCGGATAGATCTCTTCGCCTTTACCGCCGTCCACCGACGGCTTGGCCTCGAATGCCGGTGCACCGCCACCAGCGTACGATGCACCGCCACTGGCCGAACATCCCTGTGCAATTACCGCCAGGGACACGAGGCCCGTTATCCAACGCAGTTGGACACTTGCGCGATCGCTGCGGGCCATCAGATGAAGCCGATGTTCATCAGGTAGGAAACGACTCCCACATCGTTCTGATCGGCAACGTCGGGCGCAAGCCTACTTCCGCTATTGGTGGTGACCCGGTTCATGCACGTCGCAGCCGTGTTCGGGCGTTCGTCCAGCCCGAGCGTATGCCCGAACTCGTGGCATCCGAGGTTCTTCCAGCCGTTAACGTCGCCGTGTGCCCACACCGTCTCGTTGTACGAGATATGAAATGAATCACATCTGTCGCTAAAGATGCTGACGTAGACATGGCATGTGGTCACGGCGGCGTTCGAGCGGTAGCCGATGTAATTGTAGATGTCGCCGGAACCGCTGTAGAAGTGGAAGGCCGGGCCACCGGACGTGGTGCCCTTGCCTTCCCACTCATTGACGCCCCAGTTTATGGCAGTGTCTACGTCGGAGCTGAAAGTACCCGTCACGTTGTTCTGGTGGTACTGGCCCCAGTTGTCCGGGTACGGCTCCGAGAAGGACGCCTCTGCTACCGTGGGCATGATAGCTGCGCCTACGAGGGTGCCAACCGCAGCTAGCCCAGTCGCTGAGATTCGATCCACGACTGCTCCTTCTCGCCCTCATCGGGTGTCAAGACTGTACCTGGTTTTACACTGCTGGCTTTCTTGTTGCAAGAAGAAGTTCGGTGCGCGCTCAAGAGGCCGGACCTGTCACTTTTAGATGGGGATCTGCTGCGACTTTGACTGACGGTGGTTGTGCGGTGATCAATGCTTGCCTCGTTGGTGAAGCCGAGCTCGAACTTGACGGGTGTGAATCGTCGAGCCGGCCTTGCCGGCGGCGCCGACGGTAGGCATGCTGGCTCTCCGCGTTTCTGGGTTGGATGGCGGGTGGGAGGGTCCAGTCGTGTTGGCCGGCGTAGTGGCAGTAGCGGTCCGCCCGGAATCGCGTACACCTCAGCCGCATCGATACGTCCACCAGAAGTCGACGCCACCGCGACCACGCACCGGTTTGCACCGGACGTCGAGAAGGACGGCCTATTTCGCCCGAATCCTGGAGGCCACGACGCTCGCAGCGTCGCGTGCGATCGAAGGCGTCACGTGTGAATACAGGTCGAGCGTCACGCCGACCGTTGCGTGACCGAGTCTCTCCGAAACGACCTTCGGATGGACCCCGGCCTTCAGGGCGACGGTGGCGTACGAGTGTCGCAGGTCGTGCAGTCGAATGCGCGGGAGACCCGAACGATTCAAGGCCTGTTGGAACTGGCGCGACACGACATCTGGATGCAGCGAGTTGCCCACCTCATCCGTGAAGACGTAGTCCTCGCTCGCGTTCCACGCCGGGCCCACCGCGAGGCGCTCGGCGGCCTGCGAGCGCCGGTGAGAACGAAGGACGTCGAGGGTCCAGTCGTCGAGGAAGATCTGCCGTCGACTTCGTGGTGTCTTCGGTGGCCCGGACACGACGGTCGACGACCCGGCAGTCGTCAGCGTGTTCGCCACTGCCAGGTCGCCCGCATCGAAGTCGACGTCTCGCCATCGCAATCCGAGAACCTCACCGCGACGCATGCCGGTTGTGGCGAGGAGAACGAAAGCTGCGTGGAGTCGATCGCTCTCGACTCCGTCGAGGAACTCACGCAGTTGCTCCGAGTTCCACGTCGATCGATCCGACCGCGTAGGTGACGGCGGGCGAGCAGACGCCGCAGGGTTACGAGTCACGAGCTCGAGCCGCTCTGCATCGGAGAGAGCCTTGCGCAGCACGACATGAGTGTTGCGAATCGTCTTCGCTGCGAGGCCGCCGTCAGCATCGGCCGATCCGAGCGAGTGGTAGAAACGTTCGATCTGCAGCGGCGTCAAGGACTGCAGCTTCGCCATACCGAGGCCGGTCTTGATGCGACCGATCGCCACGCCGTAGCTGTAGTACGTCGACGGGCGGAGCCGGTCTCGTTGCAGCACGAGCCACTCGTCGAGGAACGCGCCGACAGTCCGTTGGCTCCGCTGCGGGACGTTGCCCTCCAGCGTGGACTTCACGATCGCCTGCATCGCCAGCTCGGCCTCGCGCTTCGTCCGGAAGCCCTGCTTCGACGCTTGGCGACGCTTGCCCGTGGCCGGGTCCGCGCCGAGGTCGATCCGGTACCCCCAACCCCCGTCGTGACGTCTCACCGATCCACGAGCCATGGCGTCATGGTAGCAACTCTGTGCAGGATCTGTGCAGGATTGGCTGACGGGCGGGTGACGACCGACGTTCAGAAATCGTTATACTACCTGCTCAGAGCATGTGCCCGGGGAGGGGATCGAACCCTCACGGAGTCTCCTCCAGGGGGGTTTAAGCCCCCCGTGTCTGCCAATTCCACCACCCGGGCCGGTGCGGCAACGCTACTGCCGTGCCGTCCGGTGCGCGGTAGCGTCACGGCCGTGAGCCCCGACACCCGCGTCGACCCGTACCGCGGCACGGTGGTGCACGTGGTGAAGGCTCGCCAGAGCCGCCCCAACCTGCCGGCGGAGGGCTGCCCGTTCTGCGTGGGTGGGCTCGAGGCGCCACTCCCCTACACGGTTCGGTCGTTTCCCAACCGCTGGCCCGCGCTGGGCGAAGGCCGCTGCGAGGTGGTGCTCTACACCCCTCACCACGACGCCACGTTCGCCTCCCTCGGCCGGCCGGGCGCTCGCGCCGTGATCGACCTGTGGGCCGAACGAACCGAGCACCTCCGCCAGCAACCGGACGTCGAGTTCGTGCTGGTGTTCGAGAATCGGGGCCCCGAGGTGGGCGCCACCATCGCCCATCCTCACGGCCAGATCTACGCCTACGACCACGTGCCGTCCCGCCCAGCCCGCCGCTTCGCTGCCGGTTGGACCCCCGACCACGAACCCGGCGACCGACTGGTGATCGACCAGGACGGGTGGAGGGTGACATCGCAGTTCGCGCCGGTGTTCCCGCTGTCGCTCAGCATCGCACCCACCGTGCGCATTCCTGACCTTCCGGCCTGCACGCCCGCACAGCGCGATGGCCTCGCCCGTGTACTGGTCGACCTGTTCGACCGACTCGACCGCCTCCACGACCGTCCCCTGCCGTACATGATGTGGATCAACCAGGCACCCACCTCGCACGCAGGTCCCGACGCATGGCTCGACATCGAGGTGGTGTCACCGTGGCGCAGCGCCGGTCTGCCCCGCTTCATCGCCGCCGCCGAGGTGGCATGCGAGGAGTACTTCAACCCCGTCGACCCCGCCGAGGTGGCCGGACGGCTGCGATCGTTGGTGGCTGGAGAAGGCGACCCGCTCACACCGTTCTCCTGACGATAGATTTCGAGCGCTATGGCAAACGACACCGCTGACCTGCTCATTGACCTCGTGAGAGACTTCGACCGACGAGTACAGGCGACCCCCGACGGCGCGTGGGGCAACCCCTCTCCCTGTGAGGGATGGAGCGCGGCCGACGTGGTGAAGCACGTCGCCGGCAACCTCAACTCCATGTCGGCTGCGCTTTCGGGCGGGGCCCCAGCCGAACTCGACGGCGACGACCTGGTGGGCAGTTGGAACGCGGCGAGCGAGCGGATGGTGGCGACGCTGGCCACCGCCGACCTCAGCACCCCGGTACCGGGCCCGGTGGGCCTGATGCCCGCCGAGCAGATCATCGAGCGGTTGATGAGCGTCGACGTGCTGGTGCACACCTGGGACTTGGCCCGTGCAGTCGGCGGTGACGAGACGCTCGAAGAGGTCCAGGTACTGCGTGCCTACAACGTGATGCAGCCGATGGACGCCGTCATCCGTGTCCCCGGCGTGTTCGGCCCGAAGGTGCCCGTGGAACCCGGTGTACCGCTGCAGACCGAGTTCCTCCACTTCCTCGGTCGCACCGTCTGACACATCGGGTCAGGCCACCTGCTGCACCGCCACAGGAGCAGCCTCGCCGCTGACCACCTTCCACAGATCGGCGCGAACCCGGTCGGCCGTCGGCGGCTCGAGCCGGTTGGCCACCACCACGCCTTCGACCATGTCGGCGAGTACCGCCATCCACGGCCGACCCTTCAGCTGGACCGCCACGACCGCTCCACGTGGGTGACGCCGCAGCGAACGGTCGACGCCGACGATGCGAGGCGGGCAGCGGAAGCTCGGCGCCACCAGACCCAGCCGACGCGCCTCGCCCGACAGACGTCGTGCGGCGTGGGCGAACTCGAGCGTGGGTTGGCGGACGGGCATGGCCGCATGGTGCCAGAGGGGTGTCACACAGATGTCGGTTCACCCGAGAGTGCCGCACCCCCTCGTTAGTGTCGGCGATGTGCACGACGACTCGCTCACTCCCGTCCAGCGTCGCAACCTCGAACTGCTCCGGCGGCCGGCCGAACCGATCGTGTTCGACAGCGAGTTCGTGGCCCAACTCACCGCCGACGCGCGAGCCGCGCTCCACGAGCTGTCGCCACGGCTGCGCGGAGAACGCCTGTGGCTCAACAAGGGACGACTCGCCAACGTCCACGGATGCGAGGTGAAGTACCTGCTGCCCGACGATTTCGAGTGGAAACCCGCCACGGCCGCCGGGTTCATCTCGCACAAGGCCATCGAGTTGGCGCTCAACTGGCAGGGTGAGCCCGACCCCGGCACGGTCGTCGACGAGGCACTCGCGATCATCGCCGATCAGGCCGACGGCAGAGGCGACTACGTGGCCCGCATCGGCCCGGGTGAGCGAGCCGAACTCCGCAGCCGCGTCGTCGACCGGGTCACCAAGTTCCTCCACGACTTCCCGCCGTTGCGCGCCAACTTCCATCCCGTCCTCGAGGCCAGCACCAAGTGGCAGCCTCCCGGCACCATCGAGCTCAGCGGCAAGGTCGACCTTGCGGTGGGTCGGCCCGAGGGCAACGAGAGTCGCATCCTCATCGTCGACTTCAAGTCGGGCAACCGTTCGCCCCAGCACCGCGACGACCTCCGCTTCTACGCCCTGTTGCACACCCTGCGACAGCAGGTGCCACCCCGGAAGGTGGCCACCTACTACCTCGACTACTCCGAGGGCGACGCAGAGGACGTCACCGAGGGAACCCTGCAGTCCGCACTCACCCGCACCATCGAGGGCATCGAACGACACATCGAGCTCGTCGTCGAGGATCGCACCCCCGTGAAGCGGGTCGGCGCCGCCTGCCGATGGTGTCCGATGCGGGCCGAGTGCCCCGAGGGGCGCGTCTACCTCAACACCGACAACGACGACACCGACGTCGACCCCTAACTGATGACGTGCACCTCGTCGCCCTTGCCGAGCCAGTCCCAGAGGCGAACGGCATCGTCGGGCAGTACGCGGATGCACCCGCTGGAAGCACCGAAGTACTCCTGCGTGCCCACCGAGTCGAGCGGTTGCACCCACTCGCCGCTGGTGAGCCTCGGCACGCTGTGGAACGCCACCCGAGCGCCCGTGTACTTGCCCTTGGTGAACGCCACGAAGTGGGTCATCGTGCTGTAGTGCCCGCCGAAGGTGCTGCTCGACTTCATGTCCTTCGCGTACACCGGATAGGTGCCGGGGTCGGGCTGCAGCCGGGCGGTGGTGATGGGGAACGAGTACGAGATACGACCGTTGTCGCACAGCGCGCCGCGCTGGTTCAGTCGGTCGACGATGGCCCCATGCGCCGTGCCGGGGCAGTCGGTGTCGGTGGCTGGTTGACCCGGCACCCAGCCAGCCCAGATGCCCATGGCCTGAGCGCTCTTGCGGCCGAAGATGCCGTCGACCTCGAGGCCCTGTGCCGACTGGAACGAACGCACCGCGGTGTCGGTGACGGCATCGAACACCGTGTCGGCCGTCGACATCAGCCCGGCCACCACCAGACGGTTCTCGAGGCAGGCCACGGCATCACCGGCCGAACCCACCTTGAGGGTGTCGGAGATGGTGCAGTCGGCGGCGACCGAAGCGGTGACGGGTGTCGACGCAGGCACCACCGGCGCAGAAGTGGCAACCTGCGACATCGCCGGCATCAGGTCGTTCGGGGCAGCCGTGGTGACCGCTGTCGACGCTCCCCCGGGCTCGGGGCCGCCCACCAGCTGGGCGACGAGCACCAGAGCACCCACCACGGCCAGGGTGAGCCCGAGCAGTCGGTAGGTGCGAGACATACGGCGGCGAGTGTACGAGTCGGTCGTCTCAGGGTGGGGTCATCAGCGCCAACGGCACGGCGAGGCCCGCGCTCGCGCTCACTGAGGCGATGCGTCGGCCCGACTGCACGGCCGCCTTCGGTGCCGTCACCCGGTCGGGCCCCAGTCGCTCGCACACCGCGTCGAGGTCGGCCACGTTCCACACGAAGCCCCAGAACGAGGCGGTGGGCAGCGTGTGCCGGTGAGTCTCCACCACTTCGACGATGAGTTCGCCGAGGCGGTGAAAGCCCTGGCGGATCGACCCCACCTCACGAATGCGCTTCAGCGGCGCTCCCGTGGCCGATTCGATGGCACCACACGTGCGCTCGAGCGAGGAGGTCATCACCACCAGGTGGTCCCAGCCGACGATCCCGAGGCCGTCTCCCGCGCCGCGTGACGGGCCGGACTCTCCATGATGGGTGGTGAGGCCGTCGATCGAGTCGACCTCGTGGGGGCAGTCGGCCAGCGTCCACGCCGTCACGCCGCCGTCACCGGGCACGAAGCGGATGGCGATGGAGCCGATCGTGGCCACACCGTCGACCACCGGCAGCCCGAGATCGATCCACGGCTGCACCGGCGACTCGACCACGAGTTCGACCACGGTGGTCACGCCATGTGCTCCACACCCAGTTGCCAACAGAAGAACGACAGCACGTCGGCCCCTTCGCGGACTCGCATCGACGCGGGCTTGCCCACCCCGTGGCCAGCACGACCTGCCTGCCACAGCAGCACCGGTCGCTCGTGCTGCGAGGAACTCGCGTGCGTGAGCAGTGCCGCCATCTTGCGGGCGTGACACGGGTCGACCCGCGTGTCGCCCTCGGCGGTGGTGAACAGCACCGCCGGGTAGGCCTCGCCGTCGCGCACGCGGTGGTACGGCGAGTAGCCCCACAGCCAACCGAACTCGTCGTCCACGTCGGGATCGCCGTACTCGTCGGTCCAGAGACGGGCGATGAGGAACTGGGGGAACCGGATCATGTCGAGCAGCGGCACGGCGCACCACACCGCCGGCGCGAGGTCGGGTCGCTGGGTGATGACCGCACCCATCAGCAAGCCACCGTTGCTGCCGCCGTGCACCGCCAGCAGCGACCGACTGGTGCAGCCCCGGGCCACCAACCAGTCGGCGGCGGCATGGAAGTCGTCGAACACGTTCTGCTTCAGCGCGCGACGACCCGCCTGATGCCAGGCATCGCCATACTCGTAGCCACCACGCATGCCCGCGATGGCGTACACCCCGCCCGCTGCGCACCACGCAGCCAGGTTGGGCATCCAGGCCGGCGACATGGCGATGGCGAACCCGCCGTACCCGGTGAGCACCAGCGGCGTGTCGGGCGAGGGGGTGACGTCGGAGCGGTGTGCCACGAACATCGGAATCATGGTGCCGTCGGTCGAGGGGTAGTACACCTGGCTGACGGTGAGCGGTGGCAGCACCGAGGCATCAACCTGCTCACCCCAGGGCTCGAGAGCGTCGGCCTGCAGCCGCTGCAGCCCCACCGGCGCACCGAAGGTGCCGACGGCCACGAACGCACTGCCCGTCGCGCGGTCGGCCGTGATGGCCACCACGCTCGCCGAACCCAGCCCGACGGTGCCGAGGTGTGAGCCGTCGTGGGCGTGGCGTTCGATGCGGTCGACCGCCACCTCGCCCACCACCACCAGCAGTTCGTCACCCGCCACGGCCACACGACCCACCACGGCGGCCGGGTGTTCGGGCACCAGGGTGACCCATTCGGACGGCGAGGTGAGGGATGCCGCCACCACTCGCCCATTGGGTGCGTCGAGCGTGGTGACACCCACCAACGACTCGCCGACGAACTGCAGCTGGGTCTGCGCTGCCACACCCTCGACGACGGTCGCCCATTCGCCGGTGTGCGTGTCGAGAAGATGGATGTCGATCTGGGTCCAGCCGACCATGAGGTGCACCAGCACCCACCGTCCGTCGGGCGACACCGACACATCCGGCCAGGTCTCGGGCGTGGGAAGTCGGTCGAACACCACGGGATCGGCAGCGGGCGACGTGCCGAGTGCATGGAACCGAACGTGACGGTGGTATTCGTCGCCCTCGGGGTACCGGGTGTACCAGAAGCCGCTGCCGTCGGGAGTCCAGGCCACGCTGGCCGCCCTGGTGTTGGCGATGCGATCTGCCAGCACCTCACCGGTGTCGACCCGCATCACGTGCAGCACGCTGTTCTCGGTGCCGCCCTCGCTGAGCCCGTAGGCCACCAGCGAGCCGTCGTTCGAGGGATGGAACCAGTCGATGGCCACGGCGCCGTCGGCAGCCAGCACGGCCGGGTCGAGCAGGGTTCGCGGCGCCGCATCGACATCAAGGGCGCTGCGCAGCACCAGCGAGTACTGGTCGGCACCAGCGGCGCGTTCGATGACGAAGAGACGGTCACCCACCACCGCCGCATCGAGCACGGTGGGCAGGGCCACGAGCGCGGAAAGGCGCTCGTGCCACCGATCCCATGTGGGCCGGGCATCGAGCGCCTGCCGGGTTCTGCGATTGTGTTCGGCGACCCACTCGGCCACCTCGCGCGAGTCGCCGTCCTCGAGCCACCGATACGGGTCGGCCACCGTGACGCCGTG
>CAZQPJ010000072.1:0-10016 GCA_964595105.1 uncultured Bifidobacterium sp. | reverse complement strand
CAGCTTCCGTCACATCCGCGTCAGCGACCTCATCCTCGTCGACCACGACGGCAACGTCATCTACGGCTCGCGGCCGGTGAACCGTGCCGCCTTCGTCATCCATTCGGCTGTCCACCAGGCGCGCCCCGACGTCATCGCCGCAGCCCACAGCCACAGCGTGCACGGCAAGGCGTTCAGTTCGCTCGGCATCCCGCTGGCGCCCATCACGCAGGACTCGTGCATCTTCTACGACGACCACGTGGTGGTCACCGCGCAACGCGGTCGTGTGCAGTTCGGCATCGAGGACGGACGCGAGCTGGTGGCCCAGTTCCCCACCGGCAAGGCAGCCATCCACCAGAACCACGGCCTGTTCACCGTCGGCGAAACCGTCGACGAGGCGGCGTTCTGGTTCCTCAGCATGGACCGATCCTGCCAGGCCCAGTTGTTGGCCATGGCCGCTGGCACACCCGTGCCGATCCCGCACGACGACGCCGTCTACACCCGCGAGAACACGGCTTCGCACGTGGCCGGCTGGCTCAGCTTCCAGCCGCTGTGGCAGGAGATCTGCCGCACCGACCCCGACCTGTTCGACTGATCGCTGCGCACCGGCGCAGCGCCCTCCCTAGTGCGAGAGGCCGGGGGCGCACAGCCCCTCGAGGTCGCGCACGATGATGCGGTCGCGGTTCGCGTACGTGACCTCGTTGCCCGGGTCGGCACGCAGCTTGAACGTGCGGAAGCTCATGTCGGTGGTGTCGACCGAGAGGATGCGACCGATGAGCGGCTCACCGATGCCGAGCAACACCTTGATGACCTCGAGCGCCTGGATGCTGCCGACGATGCCGGGCAGCACGCCCAGCACGCCGGCCTCGGCGCAACTGGGGGCGAGCTCGGCGGGCGGCGGCTCGGGCACCATGTCGCGGTAGGTGGGGCCCTGCAGCGGATGGAAGACGCTGACCATGCCCTCGAACCGGAAGATGCTGCCGTGCACCACCGGAATGCCCAGCTTCACGCTGGCGTCGTTGAGGAGGTAGCGGCTGGGGAAGTTGTCGGCACCGTCGACGATGACGTCGTAGCCGCTGATGATGTCGATGATGTTCGACGCATCGAGGCGCGTGTCGTAGGTGACCACGTTGACATCGGGGTTCAGCAGCGTGAGGGTCTTCTTCGCGCTGTCGACCTTGCGGTCGCCGACGCGGTCGAGGTTGTGGAGGATCTGACGCTGCAGGTTGCTGGCATCGACCTCGTCCATGTCGACGATGCCGATGGTGCCCACGCCGGCCGCCGCGAGGTAGAGCGCCGAGGGTGAGCCGAGGCCACCGGCACCGAGCATCAACACCTTGCTGCCGAGCAACTTCGCCTGGCCTTCCGTGCCCACTTCGGGCAGCAGCAGGTGTCGCATGTAGCGGTGCTTCTGATCCTGTGTCAGCACCACCGGGGTGGTCCAGGGACGGCCCTCGTCCTTCCACCGGCCGAAGCCGCCGGCCATGCTGAACACCTTGCTGTAGCCCATCTCGTCGAGCGTCTTGGCTGCGAATGCGCTTCGCACCCCGCCGGCGCAGTAGACGACCACGGTGGCGTCCTTGTCGAGCAGACGGCCCTCCACCTGTGCCTCCAGGTGACCACGAGGGATGTGCACCACGCCCGCCAGCGCACCTTGGTCGAACTCGTCGGGCTCGCGCACGTCGAGCACGGTGGCGCCTGCGGCGATGAGGTCGGCGGCGGCACCGGTGTCGATCTCGGTGATCTGGGACTTCGCAGCAGAGAGCAGGTCACGGAACGTTGCCATGGCGAAAGCCTACCCGTTCGGTCGGGATTCACACAGGGCTGGCAGCGTGGTCGACAACGGCCCGAGGATGATCTCGTCGGCGAAGCGGTCCATCTTCGTCGGGTCACCGTTGGCGATCACGATGCGGGCGCCCGCCGCCTTGGCCCGAGGCACGACATTCGCTGCCGGGAACACCGACAACGTGGACCCTGCGGCGATGAGGAGGTCACACGCATCGGCCGCCGCCAACGCTGCCTCGATGACCTCGGGCACGAGTGCCTGGCCGAAGGAGATCGTGTCGCTCTTCAGCACTCCCCCGCACAGCTCGCACGCCGGGTCGGGGTCGCCCGCCCGTACTCGCTCGAGCACATCGAGCATCCGCCGCCGGTCGCCGCACTCCCAACAACGCGACCAGTGCATGGTGCCGTGCACTTCGATCACCTTGGCGGGATCCGTGCCGGCACGCTGATGCAACTCGTCGATGTTCTGGGTGACCACGGCGAGCAGCCGTCCCTGGCGCTCGAGATCGACGATCGCCATGTGCGCCTCGTTCGGTCGGGCCTGCCACGCCGGCGAGTGCACTCGGTTCTGCCACGCGATCGCCCGGAGCTCGGGGTCGGCCAGATAGTGCTGCAGGGTGGCCGCCTTCTCGGCAGCGGGGTTCCTGGTCCACACGCCGTTGGGCCCGCGGAAGTCGGGAATGCCGGAGTCGGTGGAGACACCTGCGCCGGTGAACACGACGATCCGCTGTGCGTCGCGCACCAGTCGCTGCGCCCGTTCCAACTCGGTCATGCCCGCATTCTCACGTGTGTCGGGCCAAGTGCCCTAGCCGGAATGACCAAGGTCCCATCTCCGCCCCACGGACCACCGCCGATGGACAAGTAGAGGCTCCACCCGGGAGGTACCCGGCACGGACAGAGCCTCCGGAAGTGGAGGTGGCGGCCATGAGGACTCTCAGGACGCTCAAGTGGTGGATGGTGCCGGCAACGGTGTTGGTGATCGCAGTCGGTGTCGCAGTCGGCCCGACGGAAGCGACCAAGGGGACGGCGACGACGGGCGTTCCCGCAGTGGCACCGGCAACGGTGCTCACCGAGGATCCCACCTGCGCACTCCCGCCCGCCACCGCAGCCGGCACCGATGCCGGCACGGCCGCCGCCGCCGGAGAACACACGGCCACGGTGGCGATGAAGGTCACCGTCAGCGTGCCCGCAGTGGCCTGGATCGAACTCGATGCCGATGGTCGTCTGGTGGCTGCCGCCACGAACACACGCTGCGCACCCCGCGACGGCGACAAGCTCGCCGTGCGTGGCCCGGACCGCCGCCTCCTCACCGAGGTGACGCTCGACCTCGCCACCATCCACTGGGTCGGTGACTTCACCGAACCGGGTGTGCTGGTGCCGCAAACCGATCACGTGCTCGTCGCCGGCTGACCGAGGCGAAGCACGACGATCGGTTGCCGATCCGACTCCCTCGTGGTGCCCAGTCGGGGACTCCACCTCCACCCCGACCACACCACGAGGGAGTCGTCATGCATGCCACCGCCAACGCCTTCAGCCCCGAACAGTCGACCCTGATGGTGGCGCCGTGGCACGACCCGGTGGTCGATGCCATCGGACACGACGTCCGCAGCACCTACGTGGAGCTGTTCTGGCTGAACGTGCTCGGACCGAGCGCCATGTGGGCACTGCGCCGGCTCGTGGCGGGCCTCGACCGCTACCCGCTCGGGTACGAACTCGAACTCGGCGAGATGGCCCATGAACTCGGCCTCTCGTACTCGTCGGCCACCTCCGGCACGTTCGTGCGCGCCCTGCAGCGCTGCGTCCTGTTCGGGGTGTCGCAGCCCATCACCGATGGGCTCGCCGTGCGCCGCCGCCTCCCCCCGGTGGCGGCGCGACATCTGGCACGCATGCCCGAGGGTCTGCAGCAGCAACACCGTGCCTGGGCGGTGCGGCACACCAGCCTCGATGAACTCGAGCGCGGCGTCGCCCTCGCACGGGTGATGGTCGACGTCGGCGACGACCCCGAGGTGGTGGAGCGTCAGTTGCTGGCGGTGGGAGTCTCGCCCGCCGCCGCGGTGGAGGCTCTCTGCCGCGTCACTTCGTGAACGTGGTGGCGAGTTCGATCATGAGGCGTGTACCGAAGCCGGTGGCACCGCGCGACAGCCAACCGTCGTCGCCGTCGACCGACATCGGACCTGCGATGTCGAGGTGCGCCCACGGCACATCAGCCACGAACTCGTTGAGGAACAACGCTGCCGTGATGACACCGCCATACGGACCGCCGATGTTGCGCATGTCGGCCACGTTGCTGTCGAGCAGTCGTCGGTAGCTCTTCTCCAGCGGCAACTGCCAGATCGGCTCGTCGGCGGTGGCAGCGGCAGCGCGTACGCGGTCGACGAACGCCTGGTTGTTGCCGACGACACCGGCCACCTTGGTGCCGAGCGCCACCATGCAGGCGCCCGTGAGCGTGGCGATGTCGACGATTGCGTCGACCTTGTCCTCCACCGCCAGCGACAGCCCGTCGGCCAGGACGAGACGACCCTCGGCATCGGTGTTCTGGATCTCGGCGGTCTTGCCGTTGCGGAAGGTCAGGACGTCGCCGAGCTTCATGGCGCTGCCGGACGGCATGTTGTCGGTGCACATCAGGTAGCCGGTGACCTTTGCCTTGCACTTCAGCGCCTTCAGCGCGCCCATGGCGGCCAGCACGGCGGCGGCTCCGCTCATGTCCATCTTCATGCCGAGCATGCCGTCGCTCGGCTTCAGGCTGAGTCCACCGGAGTCGAACATCACGCCCTTGCCCACCAGAGCGAGGTGGCCAGTGGGGTTCTTCGGGGTGTAGGTGAGCCGCACCATGCGCGGCGGTTCGGTGCTGCCCTGGTTCACACCGAGCATGCCGCCGCACCCCATGGCCTCGAGTTGGTCCTTGTTGAACACTTCGCACGACAGGCCCGACTCGGCCGCCACCTTCACCGCACGGTCGGCGATGTGGCGAGCGTTCATGTAGGCGGGCGGCGTGTTGGCGAGGTCTCGTGCCAGCGAGGCAGCGGCGGACGTCACCTTGCCCCGTTCGGCGCCGGCCGTCACACCCTTGGAGCGCTTCTCGCCTACCACCAGCACCAGTTCGGTGAGGGCGCTCCGGTTCGGTTCGCGCTTGATGCCGGCATACCGATATGCCGCCAGCAGACCGCCCTCGGCAACGGCCTGGCCGGCCTTCGCTGCGTCGACACCCTCGATGTCGGCGAGCGAGGTGGCAACCACCGCATGCTTGCTGGCGGCGCGCACCAGCGAGGCAGCGGCGTTGCGCAGCGTCTGCGGGTTCAGTGCTCCTGGGTCACCGATACCGATGGCGATGTGCGTGGGGCCGCTGGCGCTGGGTACCACCAGCACCTGACCCAACTTGCCCTCGAACCCGTGCGCCGCCAGCGCAGCACGGCCCAGTCCCAACGAGCGGGGCACGGCACCCGAGGTGCCCACCGGCACGCCCACGGCGTTGGCATGCTTCGGAGTAGTTCGAACGACGGAAACAGTGGCAGTCATGGTGCAAGTCTGCCCGTCCGGTGCCAGTATCGGCGAACCAGCCACGACCATCACAGGGAGCAGCCCCCCATGAGCACCTGGAAGAAAATCGCCATCGGCATCATCACGCTCGTGATCGCCGTGCTGGCTGCGTCGTTCATCTACGCCAAGGTCATCAACAAGGCCGACAAGAAGCTCGACACGAGCACGGTGAACTCGATCCTCGATGCCACCACCACGTCGACCACACCGGCCACCGCCGCGCCGGGTTCCACTTCGCCCGCCAGTACGTCGCCCGCCACCTCCGCACCGGCCACCGGTGTCGACGGCAGCTGGACCGCCGCCGCCGACAGCATCCTCGGCTACCGCGTGAAGGAGAGCATCAACGGATTCGACACCGAGGCCAATGGTCGCACCAACGCAGTGACGGGAAGCCTCACGCTGCAGGGCACCACGGCCTCCGCCGCAGAGTTCACCGTCGACATGACCACGTTCAAGAGCGACGAGAGCCGACGCGACGGGCAGTTCAACGGCCGCATCATGAGCGTCAGCCAGTTCCCCACGGCGACGTTCGTCCTCACCCAGCCGATCGACTTCGGCTCGGTGCCGGCCGACGGGGCCAGCATCACGGCCAGCGCCACCGGCGACCTCACGCTGCGCGGGGTCACGAAGTCGGTGACGTTCGACCTCACTGCCACCTACAAGAACGGGCGCATCGCAGTGCTCGGCAACATCCCCGTGGTGTTCGCCGACTTCAGCATTCCGAACCCGAGCATCGCCACCATCGTCACCGAGGACCACGGCCTGCTCGAGTTCGTGCTGGTGTTCGACCGTGCTGCCTGAGCCCCGTCAGGGCTCCACTGCCTGAGCCCCTTCAGGGCTCGGTGTTCGGCTGCGACCTCGCCCATGCCTCGGCGAGGGCCGCGTACCGGCCGCCGCGCGCCATCAACTCGTCGTGCGTGCCGAGTTCCACCAGGCGCGCATGGTCGATGACGGCGATCCGGTCGGCCCGGCGCACGGTGCTGAGTCGGTGCGCCACCACGATGACGGCCCTCCCCTCCATCAACCGTTCGAGTGCCCGCTCCACCACCGCCTCGGTGCCGGGGTCGAGGTTGCTGGTTGCCTCGTCGAGCACCAGCACCGCCGGGTCGACCAGCGCGGCACGCGCCAGTGACACCAACTGGCGCTCACCAGCCGACAGGCGCGACCCGCGCTCGCGCACCTCGGTGTCGAGTCCCTCCGGGAAGTCGAGGAAACGGTCGAGCGCACCGATGGCCACGAGCGCCGCCTCCACCTCGTCGTCGGTGGCCGACGCACGAGCGATGCGGATGTTGTCGCGGATGGTGCCACCGAACAGGAAGCCCTCCTGGGGAACCACCACCACCCGTTCGCGCAGCGCCGCCAGCGAGGCGAGCCGCACATCGACGTCGCCGTACGACACGTGACCGTGTGTCGGGTCGTAGAGCCGCGACAGGAGTTTCGCCAGTGTGCTCTTGCCCGCGCCCGTGGGACCGACCAGGGCGAGGCGCTCGCCCGGCTTCACGCTGATCGACACATCGCTGAGCGCCGGCCGCTCGGTCCCCTGATAGGCGAAGGTGATGCCGTGGGCGGCCAGAACACCCTGTGCGGGCAGAGCGATGGGACGCGGGTGCTCGGCCACGTCGGGCTCTGCATCGACGAGCGCGAACAGCTTGTGCAAGGAAGCCGCTGCGCTCTGGACCGTGTTGTACAACTGCGACAGCTGCTGCACCGGGTCGAACAGGTTGCCGAGCAGCAGTACGAACGCCGCCACCGTGCCGAACCCCACCGAGCCGCGGTGCACGAGGAACCCACCCACGCCGACGATGAGCGCGATGCCGACGATGCCTGCCCACTCGACGAGCCCGAAGTACCACGTGCTGATCTTCACGCTGCGAAGGTGCGAACGGAACAACGACCGGTTGGACGCGACGAAACGGCGGGTCTGCTCCGCCTCGCGCCCGTACGCCTGGATGACGCGCACACCGGTGATGCCCTCCTGCAGGTTCGACAGGTTGGTGGCGACGCGCTCGCGCACATCGAGGTACGCAACCCTCGACAGCCGCTGGAACCGCACCGATGCCACGCCGAGCACGGGCGTCACGAACACCACCACCAGCAGGGTCAACTGCCAACTCAGCGCCACCATGAGCACCAGCGTCATCACCAGCAGCAGCCCGGCACCCACGAACTGCAGCAGACCCCACTGGATGAGTTCGCCCATGCTCTCGATGTCGGCGGTCATGCGGCTCACCAGCACACCGGCCTTGTTGCGGTCGAAGAACGCCATCGACTGCGCCTGCAGACGGTCGAACACCCGCACGCGCAGGTCGCGCAGGAAGCCCTCGCCGGCACGGTTGATGGCGAGATACTGCAGCCGACCCACCACGTAGGCACCGATGACGGTGCAGACGTAGAGCGCAACTGCGATGTTCAGGTCACGCGACTGTCCCTTGCCGATGCCGCGGTCGACGCCGAACTTCACCAGCACCGGCCCGGCCACCGTGAAGGCCGTCGAGGCGCTCACCAGACCGACGGCCCACCAGATGGTGCGGCGGTACGGCTGTGCGAACTCGAGCGCGCGACGCAGCACTCGACCGGTCTCCGACCGGTCGAGGCGGTCCTCGTCGCTCACCGCGGCACCGCTGAACATCAGCCCGGCACCTCGATCTCTCCCGTCGGATCGTCCTCGGCGAGTGCGGCCAGCACGGCGCGGTAGCGCTCGTCGGTGGCGAGAAGATGCTCGTGGGTGCCGGTGGCCGCCACCGTGCCGTCGTCGAGCAGGACCACCGTGTCAGCCAGGGCGATGGTGCCCGGCCGGTGAGCGATGACGATGGTGGTTCGTCCCTGCATCACGGTGCGCATGGCCTCGCGGATCTCATGTTCCTTGCTGGGGTCGACGGCACTCGTGGCGTCGTCGAGGATCAGCACCCGCGGATCGGCGACGATCGCCCGGGCCAACGCAACTCGCTGCCGCTGGCCACCGCTCAGCGAGTAGCCGCGCTCGCCGATGACGGTCTCGTAGCCGTCGGGCAGTTCGAGCACGAAGTCGTGCGCACCCGCCAGGCGTGCCGCCGACTCGATGTCGTGGCGAGGAGCATCGGGTCTCGAGAAGGCGATGTTGGCAGCGACCGTGTCGTGGAAGAGGAACGTGTCCTCGAACACCACTGCCACCTCCCGACGAAGGTCGGCCAGCGTGAGGTCGCGAACGTCGATGCCGTCGAGTCGGATGGCGCCGCCTTCGACGTCGTAGAAACGGATCAGCAGGCGCGCGAGCGTGCTCTTTCCGCTGCCGGTGCCACCGACCACGGCCACCGACGCGCCAGCGGGGATGCGCAGGTGGAAGTCGCGAAGCACCGGCGCCTGTTCGTGATAGGCGAAGTCGACATGGTCGAACTCGACCGCGCCCTTGCGGTCGCCACCCGGCAGAGCCCGGGGCTGAGGCGCGTCCTGCACCTCCGGCACACGCGACAGCACCTCGTTCACACGGAGCAGCGCGGCGGCGGCACGCTGACCGAAGGCCACGGTCATGCCGAGGTTGCGCAGCGGGAAGATCAGCAGCCCGATGTACTGCATGAACTCGAGCATCTGCCCACGGGTCATGTCACCGTTCAGCACACGATGCCCGCCGACGGCCAGCACCGCCAGCAGGCCGAGGTTGGGCAGGAGGTCGAGCGCCGGCAGGAACGCACTCCGCACTCGTGCGGCGTCGAGCGACACCGCACGGATGTCGTCGGCCTCCTTCCGCAGACGTGCCGCAGTGACTGCGTGCGCTCCGAACCCCTTGATGACTCGAACGCCACTGACGCTCTCCTCCACCACCGTGGCCAGTTGCGCCTGCTCCTGCTGCACCGCCAGCACGGCGGGGTGGATGGTGCGCGAGAAGCGGGTGGCGAGCACGTTGAGGAACGGCAGTGGCGCCAGCGCGATGAGGGCCAGCATGGGCTGCTGCACCACGAGGATCGCCACCACACCCACCACCATCGCCAGGTTCGAGGCGGTGATGGGAATCATCACCACGAAGCCCTGGATCTGCAGCAGATCGCTGGAGGCACGGCTCATCAGCTGACCGGTCTGGGTGTGGTCGTGGTAGGCGACGTGGAGCCGGAGGATGTGGGCGAAGATCTGTTCGCGCAGCGTGGTTTCGGTGAGACGGCTCTCGCGGAAGGCGATCCACCGCCGCCATGCAGTGAACACTCCCGCGATCACCGCTGCCAGGAAGATGAGCATCGACCAGAACAGCAGTGAGCCGGTACCGAGGATGGCCCGGTCGACCGCGAGGCTCGTCAGTTTCGGCACCATCACCTTGCCGAGGCTCCACAGGAGCCCGATGGTGACACCCGTCAGGAGCGCTCGACGCTGCTCCTTGAGCATTGCCAACAGGAGTGGCCAACCTCCGGCACCGGGCGTTGGTGTCGCACGCTGCCTCCTCCGTCCTGCCACGTCGCCGACACTACGCGCCCTCTTCCCCGACGGCAGAGCCGGACTCAGCCGCCCAGCAGTTCGCGGACCCGCTCCTTCGGCCGACCAACGATGGCACGATCACGAGTGACCACCACGGGTCGCTGCAGCAGTTGCTTGTGCTTCACCAGCAGCGCCACCACCTGGTCGGCGGTCTGCGCGTCGGCCTCGGTGAGCCCGAGTTTCTGCCACAGGCTGTCGCGGCGCACCAGGTCGGTGACGGGGTCATCCAGACGAGCGATGATGGCCCTCAGCGTCGTCTCGTCCGGAGGTGTCTT
>CAZQPJ010000071.1:0-10022 GCA_964595105.1 uncultured Bifidobacterium sp. | reverse complement strand
GTGGCCATGTCGGTGGGCAGGGCGAAGAACGCCCGGTACGTCAGCGAGTTGCCGTCGAGCAGCAGCAGCTTCACGGCCGCAGCGAACCGTCGAGTACCCGCTCGGCCACCTCGCGCATGCGAGAGCGTTCGCTCATGGCAGTGCGTTGGATGAACGAGAACGCCTCGTTCTCCTTCAGGCCGCACTCGTCGATGAGGATTCCCTTCGCCCGATCGATCACCTTGCGGGCCTCGAGCTGCTCGCCGAGCGCGTCCACCTCGCCCGACAGCTGCTGCAGCTCGCGGAAGCGACCGATGGCCACCTCGATGGCGGGGATGAGATCACTCTTCTGGTACGGCTTCACGAGATAGGCGAGGGCTCCAGCATCGCGGGCGTCCTCCACCACTTCGCGCTGGCTGAAGGCGGTGAGCATCAGCACACCGCAGATGCGCTCCTGCCCGATCAGACGGGCGGCTTCGAGACCGTCCATGTGCGGCATCTTGATGTCGAGGATGGCCAGATCGGGCTTCAGTTCGCGTGCCAGCTCGACGGCCCTGTCGCCGCGGCCGGTCTCTCCGACCACTTCGTAACCCTCTTCCTCGAGGGTCTCGCGCAGGTCGAGTCGGATGATGGCTTCGTCTTCGGCGATCACCACTCGGATCGTCATCGGCGGCGTCCTTTCGCGAGGGGGCCTCGACCATTCTGGCAGGGAACCACGGCTACGCCCCACCCAATTGGTCGAGCAGACGGTCTTGCTGTGCCTGCAGGTCGGCGATGCGCTGACGCATCACCGTGCGATGCCGGTCCATCGCCTCCACGTCACCTGCACCCTCGTCGAGGTGGAACGACTGCTCGTCGGCAATCGCAAGCTCTTCGCGGGCGGCGCGCAGTTGGGCCACGTTCTTCCGCAGACGACGCTCGACCAACCAGGAACCCATGCGGCCGAGTCTAGGAACCGGCACACTGAGGGGGTGCACGACGAGTGGGGCATCGCCGACGGATACCACGACGTGCACGGCGCGTGGCATGCGACCTCACCCGAGGTGCGCGAGCACCTGCGCACCCTGATGGGCGACCCCGCAGCGGGCGACCCGATGTGGTTCGTCGATCGCGGGTCGACGCACACCCTGCTCGGCCGCTGCCACCTCACCCTCGACGACGGGCAGGACATGGGTGACGTCGATGCACTGCCCGCCGACCTTCCGATCGGGTACCACCGGCTGCAACCGCACGATGGCGGGCCGGTGACCACGCTGGCGGTCGCACCAGCGCGGTGCCCGGCCGCCCCCAACGGCTGGGGTGTCGCCGCGCAGGTGTACTCGCTGTGGCGGCCCGATGGATGGGGTATCGGCGACCTGCACGACGTCGAACTGCTGGCCCAGCGGGTGGCGGCCCTCGGAGCACGGGTGATGCTGCTCAGCCCGCTGCACGCTCCCGCGCCGACGCGCCCACAGGAAACCAGCCCCTACTACCCCAGTTCGCGTCGATGGCTCAACCCGCTCGTCATCCCGATGCGGGGCGACACTCCCGGCGGGCTGTCGAACGACCCGACGAACCTCATCGACCGCGATCGCGTGTGGGGCGCGATCCGCCAGAACCTGGCGCAGCGGTTCCAGGCCGAGCGTGCCGACACCCAGTGGCGCGGCTGGGTGAGGGCACAGGGCAACGAACTGTGGCAGTACTGCATGTGGAACTCGCTGGCCGACAGGTTCGGCCCGGCATGGCGCGACTGGCCCGAGGAGTTCCGACATCCTCTCTCCCCTGCCGTCGCCGACCTTCCGCTTCGCGACCGCGACGTGGCCGAGGCGTGCGAGTTCCACGGGTGGGTGCAGTGGGTGGCCGACCAGGAACTCGGCCGGTGCGCCGACGCAGCGGGCCTGAAGCTCATCGGTGACCTCGCCGTCGGCTGTTCGAGCGACGGCGCCGACGCGTGGGTCCACCAGGACCTCATCACCAACGGGGCCTCGATCGGTGCCCCGCCGGATCCGTTCAATGCCACCGGGCAGGACTGGGGCCTCCCGCCCTTCGTTCCATCGCGGCTCCGCGCCGCCGGGTACGTCCCGTTCATCCAGATGGTCCGGGCGGGCATGCGGCACATGGGCGGGCTCCGCATCGATCACGTGATGGGCCTGTTCCGACAGTTCTGGGTACCACGCGGCGGCACACCGGCCGACGGTGCGTACGTTCGGCTGCCCGCAGCCGAACTGCTGGCCATCATCCGCATCGAGGCGGAGCGGGCGGGCACGTTCGTCATCGGCGAAGACCTCGGCACGGTGGAACCCGAGGTGCACCACGCCCTGCAGTCGAGCGGCATCCTGGGTACCAAGGTGTGGTGGTTCGACCGGGAGGTCGATGGGTGGGGACAGGCCAACCTCGCCACCGTCACCACGCACGACCTCCCGACCGTGGCGGGTGTGTGGTGGGGCGCCGACGGCGACGACCGGATGCACGACGCCCTGCATGCGTTGCCCGCCGCAGATGCTGCGGGCGCCGCTGTGGCGGTGCACCACGCGGTGGCCTCGAGCCGGGCGCAACTGGTGCTGGCCACCACCGACGACCTCTCGGGAATGCTCGAGCGCCCGAACCGACCCGGAACGTCGGGCCCCGACGAGCCGAACTGGCGTCGACGACTCGGTCGCACGGCCGACCAGTTGGTCAGCGATGAACCCGGGGCCAGCATCCTCGCTTCGCTGAAGGGCCGTCCCGCCGACTAACTTCTGTCAGATGTACAGACAGATTCTCCTGGCTGCGGCCGCGACCACGCTCACCCTTGCCGCATGCAGTTCCGGGAACGACGGCGCCGACGGCACCGCCACCACGACAGCGGCGGTCGCCGCGTCGGCACCCACCACGTCGGCACCCACCACGTCGGCCTCCGACACCTCCGTGGCTCCGACCACCGAAGCGCCCACCACCAGCGCATCGCCCTACCCGAACGGCCTCCGCGACGTCCTCTACTGCGAGATCGCGC
Organism: uncultured Bifidobacterium sp.; assembly: GCA_964595105.1. GTDB lineage: Bacteria > Actinomycetota > Acidimicrobiia > Acidimicrobiales > Ilumatobacteraceae > UBA668. The sequence continues at coordinate 7,072 of CAZQPJ010000071.1, read as the reverse complement.
TCGTCACCCTTGGTGCCGATGCCCACTTCTCGCTGGCGGTCTGGAACTCGATGGGCCACAGCGTCTGCCCGCCCGACCAGTGGGCGGCCATCGATGCCGCCGCGGTGGCCAAGGAGAACAACGCCCTCATCGCACTGAAGAACGGCCCACGCCACTGGACCCTCGACCGCATCGACGCCACCATGCAGCTGACGGCCCCGGTGACGAAGTTCGGCGAGATCGAGATGTTCCTCGGTGCCACGGTCGATCTGGGCACCACGCCGCCGTCGGCCACGCCGTATCTCGGACGCAACGTGAAGCGCGACACCGTGTTCCACTTCGATGCCGGCACCGATGTCTACGAACTCACTGCCGACGACGGCCGTGTGTACGTGATGCAGTCGTACTCGCAGGAGATCGACCCCACCCTCACCATCGATCGCCTTGCCGGCCTCGGTTCCGTGCTGAAGGTGCCCGCCGGTTGGTCGTTCGCCGTGCGCCATCTCGACGCACCGCTCGACGTCCGCGACGTCGATGGCATCGCCCTCGTGGTGCAGGACGAACTCCACAACACCTACCAACTCGAGGCGTGACCGTCGACCGGGCAGCCACGGGGTGCCGGCCACCGACGGCCAGCCACCACTAGCCTCGCCACCGGACGCGGACCCCAGCCGCGTCGGGGCGAAGATGGCCAACGACCTCCTCACGATCGACACACCCGTACGCGCGTCCACCGACGCAGCGCCCGAGCACGTCCGCCTCGCCGCCGACATGCCCACCGGCTTCCGGGCCGACATCGAGGGACTGCGGGCCGTGGCCGTCATCGTGGTGTTGCTCTACCACGCCCACCTCGGTCCGTTCCGCGGCGGCTTCCTCGGTGTCGACGTCTTCTTCGTGGTGTCGGGCTACCTCATCACCTCACTCCTGATGAAGGACCTCCTCGTACGAGGTGGCCACGCCCTGCCCACCTTCTGGGCGAGGCGAGCCCGCCGCCTGCTGCCCGCCTCCATCACGGTGCTCGTGGTGACGCTCATCGCCGGCCGCTTCATCCTCGACCCGCTGAAGCAGGCCGACCTCGGCCGCGACGCGGCGTGGGCCAGCGGTTTCATCGTGAACGTCCGTTATGCCATGGGCGACAGTTACGCGGCGGCGCAGACCACTCCCACCCCGTTGCTCCACTTCTGGTCACTTGCGGTCGAGGAGCAGTTCTACATGGTGTGGCCGGTGTTGATGTACGGCCTCAGCAAGGTGCGCTGGCACACGCGCAGGTACGCGCTCGTCATCATGGGCGCTCTCGGGCTCGAGTCGCTGCTCGCGTTCGTGTGGCTCTCGCCTCGGGCCCACACCCCAACGTTCTTCCTCCTGCCGAGCCGAGCCTGGGAGCTCATCGTGGGCGGAATGCTGGCACTGGCCGGTTCGATGCCGCTTCGCCTCGATTGGCGGCTGCGGGCAGGAATGGCGTGGGTCGGTGCCCTCGCCATCGCATGGTCGGTGGTGACGTTCCACGACACGGCCAACCTCGGCTTCACTGCGCTGGTGCCCGTGCTCGGCACCGCCGCCATCCTCGCTGCGTCGGGCACGCGGAGAGCCATCGGCCCGGGCCGACTCCTCAGCCACCCCGTGATGGTGTGGACCGGCCGCCGGTCGTACGGCATCTACCTCTGGCACTGGCCTGCACTGGTGTTGCTCGATGCCCAGTTCGGCCCGCTGTCGGCACCGGTGCGACTGCTGGTGCTGGCGGGCTCGGTGGCCGTGGCCGCAGCCAGTTACCAGTATCTCGAGAACCCGGTGCGGCACTCGCCGTGGCTCTCCACGTCGCCGCGACGCAGCCTCGTGCTCGGTGGGGCACTCCTCACGGTCGGGCTGCTCGTCGGCGCGCTCACGGTGAACTTCCCACGCACGTTCGGAGGCACCGGTGAGGCCGTCGCCGCGCCCACCCTGCCGGTCGCCTCGCCGGCGTCGTCGACGACCGTCGTCGGAGGCGTGTCGGCGCCGACGACCCTGCCCACGGCCTCGACACCGCCGGGCACCACGCTGCCGATTCCCAACCTGGACCAGCTCGTGGCCGCGCAGCAGACGGCACTCGACCAGGCCGCGAACACCATCACCCGGGTACCGAAGAACATCACGCCGCAACCGGCGGTGGCGAAGGAGGCCGACCGGCCTCAGGTGTACCGAGACGGCTGCGTGCTGCAGGACGGTGACGTCACCATCCCGGCCTGCACCTACGGCGACACGACAGCGTCCACCGTCGTTGCCCTGTTCGGTGATTCGCACGCAGCGCAGTGGTTCCCGGCTCTCGATCTGGTCGGCCAACAGCGGCACTACCGGCTGGAGGTGTTCGTGAAGTCGGGCTGTCCGTCGGCCGATGTGCGCATCAAACGCGAGTACCTCGACCCGGAGTGCATCGAGTGGCGCAACAACGTGGCGGCCCGTCTGGCCGAGCTGAAGCCACGGCTCCTCGTCGTCAGCTCCACCGGGTACGACCCCGGCGGCTCCGACGTGGGCCTCGACTCCGATGCTGTCTGGCAACGTGGCCTCAGCGCCACGCTCGACGCAATGCGGCCCAGTGCCGGTGAACTCCTCATCATCGGCGACACGCCGCTCCCGGCGCACCAGGTGCCCAACTGCCTGCTGAAGGTGCCGGGCAACGTCCCCTACTGCGGCGCCGACCGGGCGAAGGCGGTCGACAGATCGCGAATCGAGCTCGAACGGCAGATCGCGGCCACCTATCAGGGCAGCTTCGTCAGCACGTCGAGCTGGCTGTGCGGCACCTCGAAGTGCCCGGTGATCCTCGGCAACATCCTGATGTGGCGCGACAACAACCATGTCTCCGCCACCATGTCGAAGTACCTCGCCCCGTTCCTCGATGCCGTGGTCAGCCCGCTCCTGCAATGACCCGACCGACCTGCTGCCGCAGTGGTGCATCGCAACACAATCGTCATATTGGTAGGGTGTTCGTCATGTTCCGGAACCGGACGGGCGTCCGCTCACTCGCCGCAGTGGCGATGGTGCTCACCCTCGTCGGTGGCGTCCCCGGTGGGGCACGCGCCGACAGCGCCGCCGACCAGAAGAAGAAGATCGAACAGCTTGCTGCCGAACTCAACTCGTTGAACGTTCGCATCGCCACGCTCGACGAGCAGTACGGCGCCGCGCTCGACAAGAAGGACCAGCTCGACGTCAAGATCGCTGCCTCGCAGGCGCAACTGGCCGAGCAGCAGGCACAACTCGACCAACTGCAGGGCACCCTCACCGACATCGCCGTCAGCCGCTTCGTGGGCAACAACACCCACAATCTCAGCGCTCTGTTCGCCTCGGCGCAGGTCTACAGCGAGGCCGAGCAGGTGAATGCGCTCTCGTCGATCGCCTACGACACGGGCGCTGGCAACGCCGACGACCTCCAGTCGCTCATCCGCAAGGTCGACAACCTCACGGCGGTCCTGCAGCGTCAGCAGCAGGACGCCACCAACCTCATCGGCGCGCTCGACCAGAGCCGGTCGGAGGGCCAGAAGCTGATCGAGGAGTACACCAGGAAGGAAGCCGAGGCGAAGGCGAAGTACGGCCAATTGGTGCAGCAGGAGGCCGAGCGTCTGGCCGAGGCGCAGGCCGCTGCAGCAGCCGCTCAGCAGAACGTCACCATCATCGGCGACACGGGCGATGGCGGCGGGAACAACGGCGGGAACAGCGGCGGCGCCACACCGCCTCGTGGTGGTGGCGGCAACGGCGGCGGCAACGGCGGTGGCAACAACGGCGGCGGCTCGGGCGGCACGGCCCCCAAGCCCAAACCGCAACTGCCCGTTCCTCCCCCCTCCGGCCGCGCCGGCACTGCGGTGTCGGCCGCCTACAGCCAGCTCGGTGTGCCGTATGTCGCCTTCGAGGCCTCGCCATCCCGAGGCTTCGACTGCTCGGGCCTCACGTCGTGGGCATGGGCGCAGGCCGGTGTCTACATGCCGCACCAATCGGGTCAGCAGTACAGGAGTTTCCCGCACGTCGACAAGGACCAGGCCGAGCCCGGTGACCTCGTCTTCTTCTACAACCCCATCCACCATGTCGGCATCTACGTCGGTGGCGGAATGATGATCGACGCCCCGCACACCGGTGCAGTGGTGCGACTCGTCGCGGTGAAGTGGGGCTCCGTGGTGGGCCTCGCCCGACCCGGCTGACCCGCGCTGGTTCACCGGCACGGTGGTCGAATGCGGCGACGGCGGTACCGTGGTTGCCCATCCCTGCCCCTCCCCCACACCAGGGATCACGGACCGATATGAGCACCCAGTCGCCCGCCCAGGTCGATGCACAGCCGTACGCCACCATGTCGAAGCAGCGGATCCGCTTCACGCTCGTGGCGATGATCACCAGCCTTGTCGCCGTCGTGTCGGCGATGTCGGGCCTCAACGTCGCCCAACAACAGTTGGCTGTGTCGTTGGGCGCATCGCAGGGCGGCGTGCTCTGGATCATCAACGCCTACACGCTGGCGCTGGCAGCACTGCTGTTACCGGTGGGCGCCATCGGTGACCGTTGGGGCCGCAAGACCGTGCTCCTCACCGGGCTCGCCGTGTTCGGACTCGCCACGCTGGGTGCGGTAGTGGCCCAGTCGGTGGCTGCGATGATCGTGGCCAGGTCGGTCGCCGGCGCCGGCGCCGCCATGATCATGCCGGTCACGCTCTCCATCATCACCTCGAGCTTTCCGCCCGACGAGCGCGCCAAGGCCATCGGCGTGTGGGCCGGATTCGCAGGCGCTGGCGGAATGATCGGCATGTTCGTGTCGGCCTTCATGATCGACGTCATCTCGTGGCGCTGGGTGTTCGCGCTCCCGCTCGTTCTGGTGGCCGTTGCGCTCGTCCTCACGTCCCGCTTCGCACCCAACTCCAAGGAGGACAGCGAGCATCCGTTCGATGTGCTCGGGTCGATCCTCTCGGCGCTCGCCATCGGTGGCGTGGTGCTCGGCCTCCACGAAGGGCCCGACCGCGGCTGGGGTGCCCCGGTCACCATCCTCGGCCTCGCCGTGGGCGTGGTGGCACTGCTGCTGTTCGTGTGGTGGGAGCGTCGTCACCCCTCACCGCTGCTCGACATCCGCTTCTTCGGCAACCGCGGCCTGTCGTCCGGAACGCTGACGCTCGTCATCGTGTTCAGCGTGATGTTCGGCATCTTCGTGGTGCTCTACCCGTTCTTCCAGGCAGTGCTCGGTTGGTCGGCGCTCCACGCGGCGGCGGCCATGCTGCCCATGGGGTTGATGATGATGCCGATGTCCACCATCGCACCGCGCATCGCCGCCCGGGTGGGCAGGCGCACCACGATGCTCGCCGGCGTTGCCGTCTTCTCCGGGGGACTCGTCACGATGGCACTCCGTGCGTCCGTGGAAGGCGGTTACCTGTCGGTGCTGCCCGGCCTGCTGATGATCGGCCTCGGCATGGGCCTCACCATGACGCCCGCCACCGAGGCCATCACCGAGACGCTGCCGCCGGAGAAGCAGGGAGTCGCGTCAGCCCTCAACGACACCTCGCGGGAACTCGGCGGCGCCATGGGCGTGGCGTTGCTCGGCTCGGTGCTCACCGCTGGCTACCGTTCGTCGATCACCCCGAAGTTGGCGGCGCTGCCGCCGGAACTCGCCAAGCCGGCCAGTCAGGGCATCGCCACCGCGTTCGGCGTTGCGTCCAAGGCAGGCGAACAGGGCGCGTTCATCATCAACGCGGCGAAGCACTCCTTCATCGACGGCTGGGTGACGTCGATGTGGCTCGGCGTCGGCATGTCAGCCGTGGCATTCGTGTTCCTCGCGGTGCACGGGCCGGCTCATGCCGACTCGGCCCCGTCGAGCGAGCAGTAACCAGCGTCGCCGGCCTCAGCCGGCGATCACCGGCACCTGCTGCATGGCGGCGGCCACGGCGTCGTCGCTGAGGTCGAGGTCGACCATCTCACCGGCCATGTACTGCTGGTAGGCGGCGAGGTCGAGGTGGCCGTGGCCGCAGAGCGCAGTGAGGATCACCTTCTCCTCTCCGGTCTCCTTGCAGTGCAGGGCCTCGCGGATGGCGGCGGCGATGGCGTGCGTGGGCTCCGGTGCTGGCACGATGCCCTCGTTGCGAGCGAACAGCACGGCGGCGTTGAAGCACTCGAGTTGCGGGACCGAGATCGCTTCCACCAGGCCGAGTTCGTAGATGTGGCTCACCAGCGGCGACATGCCGTGATAGCGGAGGCCTCCGGCGTGGATCGGGTCGGGGATGAAGCTGTGCCCGAGTGTGTGCATCTTCATCAACGGGGTCATGCCGGCCGTGTCGCCGAAGTCGTAGCGGTATTCACCCTTGGTGAGGCTGGGGCATGCCGCCGGCTCGACGCACCGGATGGTCGGGTTCATCCGGCCGGCCATCTTCTCCCGCAGGAAGGGGAACGAGAGGCCGCCGAAGTTGCTGCCACCGCCGGTGCAACCCACCAGCAGGTCGGGGGTCTCCCCCACCTTGGCCAACTGCAACAGGGCTTCCTCGCCGATGATGGTCTGGTGCATCAGCACGTGGTTCAACACGCTGCCAAGCGCATAGCGGGTCTTCGGGTCGGCCACTGCCATGGCCACGGCCTCGCTGATGGCGATACCGAGGCTGCCGGGGTGGTCGGGGTCTTGCGCCAGCAGCGAACGGCCGTAGTCGGTGACGTTCGACGGGCTCGGGTGCACGGTCGCCCCGTAGACCTCCATCATCACTCGGCGGTAGGGCTTCGACCGGTACGAGGCAGCCACCTGCCAGACCTCGCATTCGATGCCGTACTGGGCGGTGGCGAACGCCAACGAGGTTCCCCACTGACCGGCACCGGTCTCGGTGGTGAGCTTCGTGATGCCTTCCTGCTGGTTGTAGTACGCCTGCGGCACTGCGGTGTTCGGCTTGTGCGAGCCGGCCGGGCTCACGCCCTCGTACTTGTAGTAGATGCGGGCCGGTGTGCCGAGCGCCTTCTCCAGACGGTGGGCCCGGAACAGCGGACTGGGCCGCCACAGGCGATAGATGTCGAGCACGCCACCCGGGATGTCGACGTACCGCTGCGACGTCACCTCCTGCTCGATGAGCGCCATCGGGAACAGTGGAGCGAAGTCGTCGGGCCCGGCGGGTTGCAGCGT
>CAZQPJ010000070.1:0-10112 GCA_964595105.1 uncultured Bifidobacterium sp. | reverse complement strand
TGTAGCCGTCTTTGCCGCGAATGCGTTGGTCGCCGCCGCTGCAGAACGCCCAGCCACCGTCCTTCGGTGACGGACCGTTGCCGGTGAGGAGCACGCAGCCGACATCGGTGGTCATGCGGGCGTGGTCGAGCGCCTGATAGAGCTGATCGACGGTTCGGGGTCGGAAGGCGTTGCGCACCTCGGGCCGGTTGAAGGCGATGCGCACCGTGCCGTGCTCGACCGAGCGGTGGTAGGTGATGTCGTCGAAGTCGAAGCCGGGCACCTCGCGCCACGCCGAAGGGTCGAAGATCTCGGAGACCATGTCCCCATCATGGTGCATGCCGCCCGCCCGCTGCACCTCCCGCTGCTACGTTCCCCGCATGGCATTCGCATCGGTCAACGGGCAGAACATCCACTTCGACGACACCGGCGGTCCGGGCCCGGTGGTGGTGCTGGGCCACGGCTTCCTGATGGACCACACGATGTTCGCCCCACAGGTGGCGGCCTTGCGTGACTCCTACCGGGTCATCACGTGGGACGAGCGCGGCTTCGGCCAGACGGAGTTCGACGGTCAGCCCTTCAGCTACTGGGATTCGGCGAGCGACTGCCTCGGCCTGATGGATCACCTCGGCATCGACCGCTGCGTGGTCGGCGGAATGAGTCAGGGCGGGTTCCTGTCGCTGCGCGTGGCGCTCAGTGCGCCCGAGCGCGTGCGCGGCCTCATCCTTCTCGACACCGAGGCGGGCCCGGCAACCCCCGACCAGCAGGCCGCGTATGGCGCCATGATCGACACGTGGGTGTCGGTCGGTGCCGTGCCGGAACTCGCCGAAATCGTCGCCAACATCATCATCGCCGAGCCGGTGGCCAACGCTGAGTGGATCGCCAAGTGGCAGGCCCGACCGAAGGAGTTGTTGGCGGAGCCGGGCCGCTGTCTTCTGAGTCGCGACGACATCCGCGGCCGACTGGCCGAGATCACCTGCCCCGCACTGGTGGTGCACGGCACGGAGGACACGGCCATCACCATGGAGCAGGCCGAGGAACTGGCTGCCGGTCTGGTGGGGTGCGGCGGAGTGGTGAAGGTGGGTGGCGCGCACGCTGCGAACCTCACGAATCCCGAGCCCGTGAATGCGGCGATCCTCGAGTTCCTGGCGGGGCTGCCGGCGTGACGGGCCTGCAGATCTTCGGCGTGCCGGGTCTGCCCGAGATCGTCGAAGGCACCGACCTGGCGGCGGCCATCGTCGCCTCGGCCGCTGCTGCGGGCACGCCGTTGCTCGACGGCGACGTGGTGGTGGTCACTTCGAAGATCGTCTCGAAGGCCGAGGGTCGCACGGTGGAACTGGCCGACATCGAACCGTCGCCGTTCGCGCGTGAGTGGTCGGCGCAGTGGGAGAAGGACCCCGCCGTCACGGAGATCGTGCTCCGCGAATCGAAGCGCGTCGTGCGCCAGATCGGTCCGATCCTCATCACGGAAACGCACCACGGGTTCGTGTGTGCCAACAGCGGTGTCGACCAGTCGAGCAGCGGCGCCCACGGCCGGGCCGTGCTGCTGCCCGTCGATCCCGATGCCTCGGCACGCGCGATTCGCTCCGGGTTGAGGGCGGCTGGCGCCGATGCGGCGGTCATCATCAGCGACACGTTCGGTCGGGCGTGGCGCGAAGGCCAGACCGACATCGCCATCGGAGTGGCCGGCATCCAGCCGATTCTCAGCTACATCGGCCAGGTCGACCCGCACGGCCATGAGTTCAAGGTGCAGGCCCTGTGCACCGCCGACGAACTCGCCGGGGCAGCCGAACTGGTGAAGGGAAACCTGTCGAGGGTGCCGGTGGCGGTCATCCGCGGCTACGAGTGGGAGGTCGACGACTCGGCCACCATCGCACCCGTGTTGCGCGACCAGACGCGCGACCTGTTCAGATAGCGCCATGGCACATCACGTCGAAGTTTCGCGAGTCATCGCCGCCACCCCGGAGCGCGTCTACGAACTCGTCGCCGACCTGCCCCGGATGGGCGAGTGGTCGCCCGAGAACACGGGCGGAAAGTGGGTGGGTGGTGCCACTGGCCCGGCGGTGGGGGCGAGGTTCAAGGGCACCAATGCCAAGGGTCGGATGCGCTGGAGCACGGTGGCCACGGTCACCACGGCCGACCCCGGCCGGGCGTTCGCCTTCGACGTGAAGGCCAGTGGGCTGGGTGTGGCCGGTTGGGGTTTCGACCTGGAAGCGGTCGACGGTGGCACCCGCGTGACGCAGTGGTGGGACGACCATCGAAACCCGGTGATGGCGCGGCTCACCGGAATGGCGTTGCGGGTGCCCGATCGTGCCTCCCACAATCGGTCCGGTATGGAGCAGACGCTCGCCGCCATCGCAGCTGCCGCCTGACCCAGCCCAGACCGAGGTTTCCGTGCCGCACTCGTGCGCACGGAAACCTCGGTTCAGTTGCCGAGTGGATGCTGCTGGAAGAACCACCACATGACGGCGGTGGCCGAGATGCTGGTGGTGGTGCCGCCGAGCATGTCGGGGATGGCGGTGTCGAAAGTGCTGCCGGGCCAACTGTGCCCGCCACCCTTCACGGTGTAGAGGCGCGTCGGGTTGACGCAGTCGACCCAGTCGTGCAGCACCACGTCGTCGGTGACGTCGGTGGCGGTGGCTGCGCCCTTGCAGAGGTTGCGTGCGGCCCATGTGGCGACGCGCTGCTCCACGGGAACGGCGTCCGGCCCACTGGCCGACACGTTGCCGAGCGTTCCGGTGCCGTCCGGTGTGGGCAGGCCCGACACCTTCTCGCCGAACCCGCCCTCGTACGCGAGGTACGGGTCGTCGGTGCCGTGGAATGCCACCACGGGCACGGGCCGTGCCGGTTGACCGCAGTCGTCGGGAATGCGCACGCCGGCCACAGGTGCCACCGAGGCGATGCGGTCGGCCAGTGCACATGCGATGGACGACGTCATCATCGCCCCGTTCGACATGCCGGTGACGTGCACTCGGTTGGTGTCGAGGCACAGGGTGCTCTCGAGTTCGTCGAGGAGGCCACTCGTCCACTTCATGTCGGCGCCATCCACTGCGGTGTCCCACAACGGCGTCGGCCTGGTGATGTCGGGCATCACGGCCACGAAGCGATGGTTGTCGGCGAAGGTGGTCATGTCGGATTCCATGCCCACCAACGGTGCCGGCTGCGACCATCCGTGCAGCACGAGCACCAGCGGCAGGGGAGCGGTGCCGTCGTAGGCCGGGGGCAGGTGACGGATGTAGGTGCCGTCGAGGCCGGCGATCGAGAAGTCGATGGTCGACTCACCCGGCGTTGCGCCGGGACTGCCCGCGCACCCGGCGCTGGGCGCCGGGGTCACCGACCGGGTGGCCATGTAGTCGCTCACGGCCTCCACGCCCTGCGCCGGGAAGTTGATGTTGAGGCCCGTCACGCCCTCGCTGAGGAAGTTGCGGTAGCTGTCGAGATTCTCGAGGGCTCGATCGTTGGGCCACACCCAGATGGGGTAGCCGGCCGCTGTTGCATCGGCCACCAGCTGCCCGGTGATGACCTTCACGCCGGAGTACTCGGGCGGCAACTGAAGGATGCGCATCCCGTCGGGGATCGGCGTGTTGTTGAGCACGTAGTTGGTGAGGACGCTGAGGCCGGGTGACACCTCGATGTCGGGTGCGATCGAGTGGAAGTAGCTGACGATGTCGTCGTTGAACGAGGCGACCACCGAGGCCGCGTCGCGTCCGGTCTCCTTCAGTTCCTTCGCCAGTTCGTCGGCAGCTCGCTGGGCCGGCTCGCCTTCGCCCTTGATCTCGATGTTCAGGGGAATGGTGGGGAAGCGCTCGATCAACTGACGCAGGCTGGGCAGGGCGAAGTCGTCTGCGGTGTAGCCGGGCGGCGGCTGATGATCGCCGGTGCGCATCCCCCGGTAGAGGTACTCGTCGTCGGGCTGGTCGGTGCAGGCGCCGCAGTCCTCGGTGAACCAGTACGCGGCATCGAGCGCGTTGATCTCGTCGAAGGTGAGGTCGCTCACTGCGCCGGTGCCGTTGGTGCTGCGATCGACGGTGTCGTCGTGCTGCACCAACAGCACGCCGTCCTTGGTGAGCATCACGTTGAGGTCGAGCATGTCGACACCCGCCTTCACGCTCTCGCCGAAGGCGAACAGCGTGCTGGCCGGGAAGTTGTCCTCGCCGGCGGTGTGTGCGAGCACGATGGGTCGATCGAGTTGCAGCAACTCGTCGATGGTGGTGGCGTAGGTGGGGGCAGGCTCCGTGGTGGTGGGTGCCACGGTGGTGGCGACGGCGGTGTTCGGCGCAGTGGTGGGGGCGTTGGTGCCCGCATCGGGACTGCTGCCACCGGAACAGGCGGCGACGAGGCCGAGGCTGGCGACGACGAGGAGGGCGCGGGTCATCCGCACAGCATCGCGTACTCGACCGCGATGCGAGCGGCTGTGGCAGCGTTGTTGCGCACCAGGGCGAGGTTGGCCTGCAGACTGCGTCCACCGGTGCGGTCGACCACTGCAGCCAACAGGAACGGAGTGACGTCCTGCCCCGACACACCATGCGCATCGAGGTCGGCGAGGGCGGCCTCGATGGCCTCGGCGATGTCGGCAGCCGGAATCTCGTGCTCGGTGGGGATCGGGTTGGCCACGCTGACGCCGACGGTCATTCGCAGTTCGTCCCATGCCGCGTGCAGGAACCGTGCGATGTCCGCAGGTCCGTCGAGGCGACGTGGGGCGGGGTGGCCGCTGGTGCGGCTGTAGAACGACGGGAAGTCGTCGCTGCCGTTCACCACCACGGGCACGCCGAGCGTCTCGAGCCGTTCGAGGGTGAGGCCGATGTCGAGGATGCTCTTCACGCCCGCCGACACGACGCACACCGGCGTGGTGCCGAGCTCGGTGAGGTCGGCCGACACGTCGAACGAGGCCGCGGCGCCACGGTGCACGCCGCCGATACCGCCCGTGGCGAACACCCGCACGCCGGCGAGTGCGGCCAGCCGCATGGTTGCGGCCACGGTGGTGGCGCCGGTCGACCCAGTGGCCATCAGCCACGGCAGGTCGCGCGTGGTGGCCTTCAGCACGCCGTGCTGTGTGGCGAGTTGGTGCAGTTGGTCTGGGCTCAGGCCCACGCTGCAGCGCCCGTCGAGCACCGCGATGGTGGCGGGCACGGCACCGTTCGCTCGCACGATTCCTTCCACCTCGGTGGCCATCTCGACGTTCTGTGGAAAGGGCATGCCGTGACTGATGATGGTGCTCTCGAGTGCCACCACGGGTTGGCCCGCCGCGAGTGCCTCGGCCACCTCGGGGTGCACGTCGATGCTGTTCACGGTGCGCATCATCGCGCACCCCAGCTGAAGGTCTGCTTGAACAGTTTGAGGCACGTGAACGCCTCGACCTCGACGACGTCCTCGCGTGAGCGGAACGTCGACAGCAACTGCATGAGATGGGCATCATCGTTCGCCAGCACCTCGAACATGAGGTCGTAACGGCCCGTGGTGGCCACGAGGTACTCCACCTCGGGAAGCGCGGCCAGCGCTGCAGCAGTGCGGTCGGCGTCACCGCTCACGCGTGCGCCGATCATCGCCACGCGACGCACGCCGAGTGACATCGGGTCGGTCACTGCCACGATCTGCATCACGCCGGTGTCGGTGAGGCGCTGGACCCGTTGCCGAATGGCGCCCTCGGTGAGGCCCACTTCCGCGGCCACCTTCGTGTAGGCCATCCGGCCATCGGACTGGAGCAGTTCGATGATGGCGCGGTCGGTGTCGTCGAGGCGGGTGTCGTTCATCGGTTCCCCCTGCGGGCGAATTCGTCGCTGGCGGCGGTGAGTGCCGTTCGCAGCGTCGACTCGATGAAGTCGAACTCGGCATCACCAGCGATGAGGGGCGGCGACAGGGTGATGACCGGCTCGGCCCGGTCGTCGGCGCGACAGATGAGGCCCGCCTCGTAGAGTCGCGGTGAGAGAAAGTCGCGCAGCAGCCACTCGGCTTGCTCATCGGTGAACAGGCCGCGTGATGCCTGATCGGGAACGAGCTCGATCGCCAGGAAGTAGCCGGCGCCGCGCACGTCACCCACGAGCGGTATGTCGCGTAGGCCGTCGATGAGCGTCTTGAAACGGTCCTCGTTCGCCAGTACGTGTGCGCACACGTCCTCGTTCTCGAAGATGTCGAGGTTGGCGTTGGCGACCGCACACGACACCGGGTGGGCCCCGAAGGTCTGACCCTGCAGGAACGCGGCGCCGTCGGCGAGGAACGGCTCGGCGATACGGTCGCTCACCATGACGCCACCGAGCGGGGCGTATCCGCTGGTGGCACCCTTGGCGAAGGTGATCATGTCCGGCTGGTAGCCGTAGCGGAGGCTGCCGAACATGTGCCCGTAGCGCCCGAAGGCGGCGATCACCTCGTCGCTCACCAGCAGCACGCCGTACTCGTCGCAGATCTCGCGCACTCGCTGGAAGTAGCCCTCGGGCGGCGTGAACGCACCGCCCGTGTTCTGCACCGGCTCCATGAAGACGGCTGCCACCGTGTCGGGCCCCTCCATCTCGATCCGCAGGGCGAGGTCGTCGGCGCAGCGCAGGGTGCACGAGGGCAGGGCGCTGCAATCGTGGCAGCGGTAGCGGTAGGGAGTTTGCACCTTCACGGCGCCGGGCATCAGCGGCTCGAACGGTGTCTTGATGGCCGGTACGCCGGTGAGGCTGAGGGCCCCCACCGAGGTGCCGTGGTAGCTGAGGTACCGCGAGATCATCTTCGTGCGCTGCGGTTGGCCGCGCAGTTTGAAGTGCTGCCGGGCGAGCTTGATGGCGGTCTCGACGGCGTCGCCGCCGGTGGGAGTGAAGAAGACGCGGTTCAGGTCACCGGGTGCGAGCGCGGCGAGTCGCTGCGCGAGCGTGATGGCAGGCTCGTGGGCGAACGACCAGACCGGGAAGTAGGCGAGGGTCTCGGCCTGGTGCGCCGCTGCCTGTGCGAGCTCCTTGCGGCCATGGCCCACCTGCACGGTGAACAGGCCCGACAGTCCGTCGAGGTAGCGCTTGCCGTGCTGGTCGTAGACGTAGCAGCCCTCGCCGCGGGTGATGACGGGCACCTCGTCAGGGGCGAACGAGGCCAACTTCGTGAAATGCATCCACAGGTGGCGGTGGGCCGCCTCCGACAACTGATTCATCGGTCTCCGATGTTCGTAGTTCGTGATACGAACATCGTAGCGAGGAGGGCCCTCGGTGGGCCGTTACGTCAGAATCCGCAGTACTTGTCGACAGCCTTGCCGGCGCTGTTGTAGCCGTCGTCCTGCGCGATCTTCTTGAGGTCGGGGTCGGCGTATGCGCGAGCCGGGTCGTACCCGCTCTTCTTGAAGATGTCGACGAACTTGGTGAGTCCCTGCGACAGTGCCGTGACGTCGCCCTTGATCTTGTCCGGGGCGAGCTCCTCGAGTTTGGCGATGGCGGGCCGAACCGTGCCCTCGAAGTATTGGTAGAAGTCGTCCTTGGTCGACTTCGAGTCATCGAACGGCGTCTTCATGTTGTTGAGTTCCTTCTGGAAGTCGCAGAAGTCCTTTGCCGCGCTGATGATGCTGTTCACGGGAACGTCGCCGGTGGGCGTGGGGGAGGTGTCGACGGGCAGCGTGTTCGCCGCCGAATCAGTGCTGCCGCCGCCAGCCGTGGTGGTGCCCGACGCGGCGTCGCTGCCTCCGCAGGCGCTCAGGGCGGCCAGTGCGATGGTGACGGTGATGATGCTGCGCCGCATGCGGACTCCTCTGTGGAACGGACGGCCAGCCTAACGGTGCGCACCTGCGGCGAATAGCCTCTCGCCATGCAACTCGCCTCTCCCGACGTGCACGTGTCGATCGCCGGTGCGGTGGGCACCATCACGCTGCAGCGGCCCACGAAGCGGAACGCGGTCACCTACGACATGTGGGTGGCCCTCGGGGAGGCGTGTCATCTCCTCGCCGCCGACACCTCGGTGCGCGTGGTGGTGTTGCGGGGCGCAGGTGACCATTTCTGCGCCGGCGCCGACATCACCGAACTGTTGGCCGAGCGACCCGCCGGGGTACCCAGTTTCATGGACGTCAACATGGCGGCCGAGCACGCGCTCGCCACCCTGCCCAAGCCGACGGTGGCGGTGGTGCAGGGTGACTGCATCGGTGGCGGTGCCGCGCTCGCGATCGACTGCGACCTGCGCATCGCGGTGCAGGGTTCGAGGTTCGGCATCACGCCGTCGAAGTTGGGCATCGTCTATCCGCCCGCATCGCTCGAGCGGGCGGTGCGCCTGCTGGGGCCGGCCGCCAAGCGCCTGCTGTACACGGGCGACCTCATCGACGCCACCGAGGCGCACCGCATCGGGATGGTCGACGAACTGGTGGCGGCCCACGAGGTGGAGGCCCGCGTGCACGCCCTGTGCGTCACGCTGGCCGAGCGTTCGCTGCTCACCCAGGCGGGCACGAAGGAGATGGTCGCCGCGGTGCTGGCCCACGCCGCGGTGCCCGCGGAACTGGCCGCCAGCTGGGCCCGCGAGGTGGCAGCGGCGCCCGACCCGCAGGAGGGCGTGTTGGCGTTCACCGAACGGCGCGCCCCTCGGTTCACCTGGTCCGGCAGGGTCACCGAGTAGGCGGCCGCGCTGCGGGGAAGTTCGCCCGACCCGTTGACTATCGAACATATGTTCGATATAATGTCAGCCATGGATCCCGTCCTCACCCAACTGGCCGATGCCGCCCTTGCGGCGCGCGAACTGGTCGCTGGGTGTGCGGAACCTGACGAGATGCGCCGGGTGCTCATCGCGCTGCAGCACCACCTCGATGCCGTCACGGTCGCTCAGGCCACGCTCATCGACGCGGCCACGCGGTGTGGTGCGTGGGAGGGCACAGGGGCGCGGAACATCGCCGAGTGGCTGGCGGGGAAGACGAACTCCACGCGAAGCGCTGCGAGCCGCAAGGCCCGGTTGGGTGCGGCGATGGGCAAATCGAAGAAGCTGTCCGAGGCCGTCAATAGTGGTGAGCTTTCGCCCGACGCCGCCGGGGAACTCGCCAACCTGTTCGACAACCCACCCGACAACGCCACCGACGATGATCTCGATGAGCTCGTCGAGGCCGTGAAGGGTGCCACTCCGCGAGACACCCGCGATGCCGCCGAGAAGTTCCGCGAGATCCTCAACAACGAAACCGAGGAGGAGGCGGCCGACCGCCGCTATCGGCAGCGCTCGGTCACCTCCACCGTTCCCATCGACGGCATGGTCACCACCAGCATCACGCTGCCCACGCTCGAGGCACGCATGTTCCTGAATGCCGTCACGCACGCCGCAGGGCCGTTCGCCGAGGGCGACACCCGCAGTCAGGCGCAGCGCCTCGCCGATGGCGTCATCGCACTCGCCGATGCCTACGCCAAGGGTGCCGTCACCGGTGGGAGGGAGAAGCCGACGGTGGTCATCACCATGACGCTCGAGGCCTACCTCGGCCTCGAACACAGCGATGCGCGTACAGCGCACGGTGACCGCATCCCGGCGCACGTCGCCCGTCGTCTCGCCACGCATGCCGATCTTCAGCGAGTGGTGCGTGCCGGCGCTGCCATCCTGCACATGGGCCGCAAGGTTCGCTGCGCCACCGATGACCACTATCGGGCGCTCGTCGCCCGCGACGGCGGCTGCCGCTGGCCCGGGTGCCATGCGCCCGCTGCGTGGTGCGACATCGACCACATCAGGCCGTGGTTCGAAGGTGGTTCGACCGACCTCGACAATCTCATCATGTGGTGCCGGCACCATCACACCGAGCGGCACCGGCCCGGGGTGGTGCTTGTCGGTGATGCCGACCATCTCACGGTCACCCACCCCAACGGCAGTACCACCGAGTGCCCACTCCCAAGGCCTGGGCGAGCCACACCACCGGCCCCACCCCCAACTCCACGACCAGCAGCGCAACCAACCTCACGACCAGCATCGGCGGCGGCCTGACGCCCGATCACGAACGCAGCCGAGTTGGTCGATGGAGGGCCCGACCCCGACGCGGCTGCCGTGGCAACTCGCAACGTGCCCACACCCCGGCGTGCGCCCGGGGCTTCTGCGCGTGGTGGGGCGGGCGTGGTGTGCGGCGAGGTGCGGGGCGGCGCGGGGTGGTCAGGGCAGGTCGTAGACCTCGGGGTGGTCGAGGGGATGGTTCAGCCAGCTGATCATCTGGCGCAACTGGTGGTAGG